>NZ_JBMQUD010000119.1:0-100115 GCF_057359045.1 Adhaeribacter sp. | reverse complement strand
CTCCCCCTACCCCCTCCGAAGGGGGACGTTCAATGCTGTGAAATATGCTTGCTTAAATTATTGAGTTAAATTAGAACAGCGGTAACTAAGAGGTAATTACAGCAGTCGGTGGAGTGAAGACCTTCTGGAAGATTCTCTTCTTGGATTCCGGTGCTTTAGCATTCCGACGAAGGAGAAAAGAGAGATTAGACCGTCTGAACCCACCGACGGGACCAAGCTGCCGGGAGCAAACTTAGGTTTGTCAAATTAGTTAGCACCAACTCATTGAAAGATGGAATCTTTCAAAAGATAAACACCTATTTATTAAACAAACTTAACCCCAAAAGCTAACTTAACCCGAGCTATTTTCGATATTGCATTTACATCTGTTTACCCAAAACCGCACTTTACAAAACTGATTACCGCGTGTATGAGAGCAAAATCAATTTTATGCTGGTGTTTTTTCCTGAATATTCTTTTTCTTACCTCCCAACTGCAGGCCCAGGGTCCGTTAAATTGGCTTAAAGCCGGCAATGCTTTTGTGCAAGCAGAAGACGGTAATCTGGTAAAAATTACCCTGCCCAGCCGCGAGAAAAAAATAATCTTGCCCAAGGCCAAACTAACCCCGCCCGGTAAACCCCAACCTTTAACTATCCGCAGTTTTGCTTTTTCGCCCAACGAACAACAGGTACTTATTTATACCAACACAAAGAAAGTTTGGCGCGCTGATACCCGTGGCGATTACTGGGTATACAATATGGCAACGCAAACCTTGCAGCAAATAGGCACTAACCGACCGGCCTCCTCCCTCATGTTT
Organism: Adhaeribacter sp.; assembly: GCF_057359045.1. Taxonomy (NCBI): domain Bacteria; kingdom Pseudomonadati; phylum Bacteroidota; class Cytophagia; order Cytophagales; family Hymenobacteraceae; genus Adhaeribacter; species Adhaeribacter sp. Next base: position 99,319 of record NZ_JBMQUD010000119.1, on the reverse strand, counting down.
GCCCAATTTTCGCCGGACGGTAATAAAGTAGCTTACGTAAGCCAGAACAATATTTACGTAGAAGATTTGGCCGGCAAAACCCAGAAACAACTCACCACCGACGGCACCCGTTCGCGCATTAATGGCACTTTTGATTGGGCTTACGAAGAAGAGTTTTTCTGCCGCAATGGTTTCCGGTGGAGCCCCGACAGCAAGAAAATAGCTTACTGGCAAATAGATGCGACTGGCGTAAAAGAATATTTACTCATCAACCATACCGATTCTATTTACCCCATAGTGCAGCCTCTGGAGTACCCGGTGGCCGGTGAAGCGCCATCACCGTACAAAATTGGCGTGGTCGATGTTACTTCTGCTCAAACCCAATGGATGAATTTACCCGGCGACCCGCGCCAACATTACGTGCCCCGTTTGGAATGGGCAGCTAACGCGAACGAAATAATTTTGCAGCAGCTTAACCGCAAGCAAAACGAAAGCCGCTTATTTATTTGCCAGGTCGCTACCGGTAAGGCCGAACAAATTTACCAGGAAAAAGATGCCGCCTGGATTGATATTCAACCCAGTTGGGACCAGAAGTACACCAATGGCGGTTGGGATTGGCTGCAAAACGGAAAAGAATTTTTGTGGGCCAGCGAAAAAGATGGCTGGCGGCATTTATACCGGGTAAGCCGGAATGGCAAAAAAGAAACCTTGGTTACGCGCGGCAATTACGATGTAATGGAAATAATTAAAATACATGAACCAAGCGGTTTTGTTTATTTTATGGCCTCGCCCGAAAATGCTACCCAAAAATATTTGTACCGCACCCGTCTCGACGGGAAAGGCCAGCCCGAACGTATTTCGCCGGTAACCCAACCCGGAACACACCATTACGAGTTCTCGCCGGATGCCAAATTTGCGTTTCATAGGTTCTCTAACTACTACACCCGCCCAACTTCCGAGTGGCTTTCGGTGCCCGAACACAAAGCTTTAGACGGAAAAAGTGCCGTGGAACAAGCCTTGGCTGGTAATGATAAAGCTAAATCGCCGGCGGTAGAATTTATTAAGATTAAAACCAGCGAAGGGGTAGAAATGGATGCCTGGATGGTAAAACCCACCAACTTTGACCCCGCCAAAAAATACCCGGTAGTTTTTTATGTGTATACCGAGCCCTGGGGGCAAACAGTAGCTGATTCGTACGGCACGGCCAATAATCATTTGTACCAGGGAAGTATGGCCAACGATGGGTATATTTATGTGTCGGTAGATAACCGGGGTACGCCGGTACCCAAAGGACGTGCCTGGCGCAAAAGTGTATACCGCCAGATTGGCCGCGTTAACATAAAAGACCAGGCGCTGGCAGCCCGCGAAATATTAAAACGACCTTATGTAGACCCCAGCCGGGTGGCCGTATGGGGCTGGAGTGGCGGCGGCTCGGCAACGCTAAACCTGTTGTTCCAGTACCCCGATATTTATAAGACGGGTATTGCCATTGCGGCGGTAGGTAACCAGCTTACTTACGATAATATTTACCAGGAACGCTACATGGGGCTGCCGCAGGAAAACCGCGAAGATTTTGTGCAGGGTTCTCCAATTACCCATGCCAAAAAACTGCAGGGTAACCTGCTTTACATCCACGGCACCGGCGACGACAACGTGCACTACAACAACGCTGAGCAACTGATAAATGAACTGGTAAAGCACCATAAACAATTTCAGGTAATGCCGTACCCTAACCGTAGTCACAGCATTTCTGAAGGTGAAGGCACCGGTCAGCATCTGCGTACCCTGTACACCAATTACCTGAAACAATATTGTCCGCCGGGCGGAAGGTAAAAGTGGGATTTCCTTGGCGTAAAGTAAAGCTACTCCGGAATGGAGCTTTCAGTAGCGTATTGCTGGTAAAGTTTTCTTCCGGCTGCTGGCCAAAATAGGAAGCCAGGAGATACTAATTAGGGCCTGTTTTTTTCTCACTTTCCCAAAAAAGCCGTTTAAAAGTTGATTATTCGGGTAGTTTAACTTAGTTTGGTTAAGGTATAAGTTCGTTGCTTATAAGCAAACAGATAGCAGGTGGTAATATCTTCTTGAGCCCTGAAAGGGCGTAATCTCCTATCCCAGGCTGTAGGCCTCGGTTTAGTACAAGACAGCGTGTCAAGAATTATTTTAGTCCTGAAAGGGCGAAATATATCAAACACATGCGTGGCAACTTCCCGGGTAAATATTACGTCCTTTCAGGCCGCTCCCCACGGGGAGGCTTAACGATGGGCTGCGGATAGATTACGCCCCTTCGGGACTGCTGTGAAAGCAATATCGCTAAGTAGTTTATGGTGTCTGAGATAGGGATAAACCAAGCCGTATATTACTTATTGCCTTGTAATTTTACCAACCCATTCCCTAAAACAGGAGAAGAGCTTTTTAACGGTTTTCATAAAGCTAATGGAAGATTTATGATGGTCCAGTTACTTAAATCAGTGTGCCGTAAGCTTAACTTTCTTGTTTGGCATCAGCGGGTGGGGGCACCAAAGCCCGATGCGCATCATTCGTTGTTGTAGTAGATTCGGTGCGTTCTTCTTTCATTTCCAGGCTTAAAAAGTAGTTAAGCGCCGTCCGGATTACAGCAATGGCGCCTAGTTTACCAATCTGGTCCCAGGAAGGGGCAATGGCCGTCGATAAAATATCGGCACCCAACTGAAATTCTAAAGCCAAAGCCAAATAACGGGCTAAAACCAGCCGGATTTTATTATAACTTTCTACGCGGGGCGGAATAAGTGCTTTAACAAAATAGACCAAGGCAATGAGTACGCCAATGCCAATAATAAGCGCTCCAATGGTTTCGATGGTTAGTTTCAGAAACTGAACCCCGGTATTTATCGCTTCTTCCAAACGGCCAAAAGTTGGCTCCCGGTTTAGTTTGCCGGTATGCTCCTGAATTAAGTAAAGTACATGCATGCAAATTCTTTTGCCCTTTTAAACGGCTTGGACCAGAAAAAGTGCGGCCTTAATTTGCGACAGGATAATTTTTACTATTGGTGTGCAGTATGTCCGGCGTGTATGTCGGTGCCATTTTTAAGTACGTACTCGCTGTAAAGTAAGTAGGCACCGCTTACAACTACGGTATCGGTAGGAGATAAGCCGCTGGTTATAGCCGTATTTTCGGCACCAGCCTCACCTGTTTCTACTGGTCGGGCACTAAAGGTACTGTTACCGGTTTTTACCCATACGTGCGCGCCTTGGGCTTCGCGAATAATAGCCTCGTTGGGTAAAGTAATGCCAGATGGTGAAGTACCAGGTAACGTAATAGTTGCCGGCATACCCGGCAACAACTGGCCGCCGACATTCGAGACTTCTGCCCGAACAATAATTACCTGGCTTTGTTGCCGGAACTCCGGATTGATAAAGGCTATTTTACTCGCCATGGAGGGCAGGCCGGGAATATTTACCTGAATCGCTTGACCGGTTTTTACCCCTGGGGCTTCGGCGGGGTAAAGTTCTGCTTCTACCCAAATTTTACCTAGTCGGCTTACCCGGTACAGCAGCCCGCCTTCCGGTACGTAAGTACCCTCAGCTGCCACAACTTCGGTTATAACACCGGTAGCCGGCGACAAAAAAGTAAGCCGGCCGGCGGGGCGCTGTGTGCGGCCTAATTTTTGAATTTGGCCGGCGGTTAAACCCGATAATAATAATTTTTTCCGGGCAGCTTCTACCAGGTTGGCCAAGCGGGTATCCTGCGCACCGTAGCTTTGTTGCTGCTCCAGCGAAAGTAAATATTCACGCTCCAGCGTAAGCAGCTCTTCGCTATAAATAGCATACAAAGGTTGCCCTTTTCGGATAGTGACGCCGGCTTCTTTTACGTATAATTGTTCGAGGCGCCCGGCCGCCCGGCTGCTCACCAGGTCGGTTTGAGTTTCGTTGGTTACCAGGCGCCCGGTTAGTAAGGTGTTGTTATTAATGGTACCGGTTTGTACCGCCTGCGTGGTAATATTGCCTAACTTAATCTGGCTATCGCTAAGCATAACACTAGCCTGGGTAGTCTGGTTCTGGGTTTTGGTAACCGGTACTAAGGCCATGCCGCACACCGGGCAATCGCCGGGTTTACTCTGAATAATTTGCGGGTGCATGGGACAGGTGTAAGTAGTACCGGGTTCGCCGGTATCGTGGGCGTGGCGGTCGCCGCAGGCTGCCGCGCCCACCGCCAGCAAAAGCCAGAAGTATATTTTTATTACTTGTTTCATTTTATAAATATTTTTCGGCCGGATTTTATCTTTCTGAAGAATTAAGTTAAAACAGATGCCTTTTTTGTTGATAGGATAATTGGCTGAGTAGAAATAAACAATTATAAGCCGCGCGTAGGTACCCGCACAAAGCTTTCGCTATCAACTAAAAACTGGGCATTGGTGGCAATCTGGCTTTGGGCATCCAATCCTTGTTTTATTTGTACCAACTCGCCGGCTCTGTCGCCTACCATAACGGGTACCGGTCTAAAAACGCCCTCTCTTTTTACAAAAGTTACGGCCGTGGTGCCTAAATCCAGTACGGCGGCCTGGGGTACCCACAGCGCTATACCCGTTGCATAAGTTGTTTTGCCGCTAACCAGTTGCCCAACCCGAACTGGGGCTGCGTGTGCCGGTAACTGCGCCCTGACTTTGGCAAAGCTGGCTTCGGCTTCATAATACGGTTGGATTAAATCTATCTGGGTCTGAATATTTTGGCCGGGCAATTGGTTAAAAGAAATGGTCAGGGGCGTACCTTTTTTTAGTTGCAGCGCATCCTGGTTGGTTACGTTAAATTCGGCCCAAACCTGTTCGGCGTTAATAACTTTAAAAAGCGTTTGGCCCGGCGTTACGTACATGCCTTCGCGCACCGAAAAACCTTGGCTTGGGGTTGCAACGGTAGAGCTGCCGCCCGGATTGTTATTGCTGCTGTTGCCCATGCCGCCGCTGCCCATACCCATATTACCACTGGTGGCCGAAGTAGTATTACCGGAACTGTAGGTAGGAGCAGTGGTTATTTCCGGATCTACTACATACCCGTTGTAAGGACTGTAAACCGGAAAAGTATAGGTTTCGCGGCGGGTGCGGGCCAGTTGATGTAGTTGACTTTCGGTTGCGCCTAAATACCGTAGCCGCTGTTTGGCTCCTTGTATTAATTCGGTGTTGGCGGCATCGTTTTGCAGCAGGTAAATAAATTCTTTCTGAGCCGTTACCAGTTCGGGGCTGTAAATGTCAAAAAGCCGTTGCCCTTTTTGGATGGGCTGGAAATTAAACTGCACGTACAATTTTTCGATGCGGCCACCTATGCGGGCGGGTATGGTAAACTGCCGGCGGGTATCGTAGGTAACTACCCCGTTCATTTGTATTTCTTTCTCCAGGGCTTTTTCAACTGGCTGGGTAGTGGCTATAGTGGCTACTACGGCCTGGTCGGTGGGTTGCAGCAGGTAATTTAAATCGCTGGTTGTTGTTTGGTTATTAGAATCCGGAACGGTAGCCGGGGTTTGTTTGGGTACTAAAAACATGCCGCATACCGGGCAGTCGCCGGGCGTATCCCGTACAATTTGGGGGTGCATGGGGCACGTATATTCTACTCCCGCGACATGCGCCACATGTTTTTCCTGGCAAGCCGTAAAACCCAGGGGTAAGAGTAACGCCAGCAGTAAGATTAATTTATTTCTCCAGTTCTTTTTCATAATTCGCGCCTAATAAATATAGCTGCTCCAGGTTGTTCAGGTATTCCATCCGGGCCATGTTCTGCGCTTCCCATGCATCCATTACCTGGGGTAAATCGGCGGTGTTTTGCTCGTAGCTTAACAGGGTTGTTTCGTAGTTTTTGCGCAGGGCCGGCAATATTTTATTTTCGTAGTTTTTAACCTGGGCTTGTTTGGTGCGGAGTTCCAGTTCCATACTGCTAATCATGCTTTGGGCTTCGTTTAGCAGGTTGGTCCGGCCGCGTTGCATGGCTTGTATTTCCAGGTGCATGGCTTTGGCATTGGCGCGGTACATTTTGGCCGACCAGGGTGCAATGGGAATTGAAACCATACCCATCGCCGAAAACTGCTGAGGCATCATGCCGGCACGCGGAGCCATGTGGTCGAAACGAAAACTAAAATCGGGCTTGCGCGACAGGTTTTCGAGTTCTACATTTAATTGCATCGATTCTATGGTGCGGTCTATTTGCCGGACGTCGCTGCGTAAGGAGCTGAGGGCGGCTGTATCGGGTAGGGGTGTGGGCACCGGTACCTGCACCAGGGTATCAATGGCAAAGCGTGTATCGGGCGGCAAACTCATCAGCATGTTTAACTGAATATTTTTCATCTGGATATCGCTGTTGGTCATGAGCAACATGTTATCTACTTCGGCCAGCCGTGCTTCGGCTTTGTAAATATTGCCCAAGGAGCCTTGCCCCAGCGGGTAACGTACTTTGGCCAGTTTCAGCATAAACTGCATCAGGCGGTTACTTTCCTGGAGTACGGCTTTCTTTTTTTCCAGTACCACCCAACTGTAATAAAGCGCTTTAGCCTGAGCCCGGTACTGGTTGTACATTACTTCGTGCGATTCGTCTTCGATGGCTACTTTCGATTGTAAATATTTTTCTTTGGTGCGCAGTTTGGCCGGGTTGAGGATATCTTGCTGCGCCGATACCATAAAAGAACCTTTGTCGCGGCCATCCATTACAGCCTGGCCGGGGTAAGGATACATAAAAACGCCGCCGCCTACCATGGGGGCCATTTGGCTTTTGGCACCGGTGGCATACGTTTTAGTAGCCAGGGTTTGCAAATCGTGCTCCTGCAGCATTAAGTTGTAATGATGGATGTATAACAACACGCTGTCGAGGGGCAAAACGCGTTGCTGGGCCTGGGAGCCTAAACCCCAGAAAAGCAGCCCGGCCAAGAGTAAATACCTGATATTTTTAGTGCTTAACATTATAAATTTCCAGTTTGCCGTATTTTTTCAGTTCGTATTCTTTTGTCATTTCAAAAACCACCGGCGTTACGAGTAAAATATGGATAGAAGAAGAAAATACACCGCCAATCATAGGCAGTACAATGGGCAGCATTACATCGGTGCCCACGCCGGTAGCCCACAACACCGGAATCAGGCCAAACAACGACACCGATACGGTCATGATCTTGGGCCGCAGTCGTTTTACCGCTCCCTGAAATACATATTCCCGGATATCTTTTTTGGTGATGGTCTGGCTGGAGTTTCCTTTGGCCGCGACTAAGTTATTCATGGCTTCATTTAGGTAAACCACCATAACCATAGCCGTTTCTACGGCCAGTCCAAACAGGGCAATAAACCCTACGGCCACCGCCACCGATAAATTAATGCCGTAGAAGTACACAATAAATACGCCGCCCACCAGGGCAAACGGAATAGTAATTAGGTTCAGGAGCGCTTCTTTAAAAGATTTAAAGGAAAAGTACAGGATTAGGAAAATAATAATGATTACCAGCGGAATCACCAGTTTTAACGTTTGGCTGGCCCGCACCTGGTTTTCCCATTGGCCGCTCCACTCCAGGCGGTAGCCATTGGGCAAATTGCCCATTTCGTGGTTTAGCCGCTGAATGGCTTCCTGCACAGTACTGCCCAAGTCGCGGTCGCGCACATTAAATAAAACTGCTCCCCGTAATTGCGCATTTTCGGAAGTAATCATGGGCGGGCCGTCTACAAACCGGATTTCGGCTACCGCCGAAAGCGGAATGGTACTGCCCCCAACCGTAGAAATGGGGATGCGACGGATACGCTCCAAACTGTTGCGGTATTCCTGGGCCAAACGCACGTTGATGGAAAAACGCTGACGGCCTTCAATAGTATTGCCAATGGGCATGCCGCCCAACGCCGATTCTACCACAGCATTTACATCGTTTACCGTAAGCCCGTAGCGGCCCAGTTCATCGCGTTGGGTATTAATTTCTAAATATTTGCCACCCGATACGGGCTCGATGTACAAATCTTTAACGCCCGGAATGGCTTGCAACGCGTTCCGGACCCGTTGCGATACCGCCGCAATGGTATCGAGCTGTTGCCCGTACACCTTTACCCCCACGTCGGTCCGGATGCCGGTAGCCAGCATATTAATGCGATTAATAATGGGTTGAGTCCAGCCGTTAATAACGCCGGGTATTTGCAGTTTGGCATCTAGTTCCTGAATAATCCGGGCTTTGGTCATGCCGTCGCGCCACTCGGCTTCCGGTTTTAACAAAATAATGGTCTCAATCATGCTAATAGGCGAGTTGTCGGTGGCAGTATTGGCCCGACCCGCTTTGCCTAATACCTGATCTACTTCCGGCACCGATTTAATAATTTTATCCTGCACCTGTAAAATGCGTTTGGCTTCGGCGTTGGATATATCGGGTAAGGTTACCGGCATAAACAAAATCGAGCTTTCGTCGAGGGGTGGCATAAATTCGGTGCCCAACCGCAGCAGCATCGGGATACAAACCAGCAAGGCCAGAATATTTAAGCCAATGGTGGTTTTGCGCCACTTTAAACAAGCCTGTAAAAGCGGGCCATATACCCGTTCTAAGCCCCGGTTAATTGGGTTGCTGTGTTCTGGTTTTAGTTTGCCTTTAATAAAAAAAGAAATAAGTACCGGCGTAACCGTAATCGCTACAAAGGCATCTACAATCAAAATAAAAGTTTTGGTCCAGGCCAACGGGCTAAACAAACGGCCTTCCTGGCCGGTAAGCAAAAATACCGGCAAGAAAGAAGTGATTACAATAATGGTACTCCAGAAAACACTAGGACCTACCTGTTGGGCCGCTTTTTCTATGATGGAGAGCCGGGTTTCTTTATTCATGAGTTTGGTTATTTTGCGCATCGGCCAAGTGGCGATAGGCGTTTTCGACCATAACAATGGCATCGTCTACAATTACCCCAATAGACAGGGCAATACCGGTGAGCGACATAATATTTGACGAAATATCAAAAGCATTGAGCAGAATAAACCCAATGGCTACTGAGAGTGGTAATTGGATCATAATAATAAGGGCGCTGCGCCAGTGAAACAGGAAAATAAATACCACTACCGAGGCCACTATCATTTCTTCCATAAGCGTCGTTCGGACGGAGTTTACCGAATCCTGGATAAGGCCGCTGCGGTCGTACACAATATTAAATTTAACCCCTTGCGGCAAGCCTACCGCTACTTCCTGCATTTTGGCTTTTACTTTCTGAATTACTTCGGCGGCATTTTCGCCGTAGCGCATCACCACAATGCCGCCTACGGCTTCGCCGGTACCATTTAAATCAAATATGCCCAGGCGGCTTTCGCCGGTCATTTGCACGGTGGCTACATCTTTTACCCGAATGGGAATGGCGTTTTGGGTAACTACCGGTATATTTTCTATTTCGGCGCGCGATTGTAAATAGCCGGTGGTTTTAATAATATAGCCAATATCGCTGAGTTCAAATTTGCGCCCCCCGCTCTCGTTGTTATTCGCCCGCACTGCGTTAATAATCTGGGGCACCGCCAGGTTGTAGTAAGTTAGTTTATTGGGGTCGAGGGTGATCTGGTATTGTTTCTGGAAACCGCCAAACGATGCTATTTCGCTCACGCCCGGTACATTCTGCAAAGAAAATTTAACGTACCAGTCCTGGATAGCGCGTTGTTCACCTAAGTCCATACCCGGTGCATCTAATGTATACCACAAGATATGGCCTACGCCGGTACCATCGGGCCCCAGGGTAGGTATTGCCCCTTCAGGCAACAGCCGGGTGGCGTAGTTCAGGCGTTCCAGCACGCGCTCACGGGCCCAGTAAATATCGGTGGCGTCCTCAAATATTACGTAAATAAAGCTCATGCCAAACATAGAGGAGCCGCGCACATATTTTACCTGCGGCATGCCCTGCAGGTTGGTTACCAGCGGGTAAGTTACCTGGTCCTCAATTAACTGCGGGCTCCGGCCCATCCACTCAGTAAACACGATTACCTGGTTTTCAGATAAATCCGGAATGGCATCTACTTTATTATTACTTACCGCAAAAACACCCCATCCAAACAAACCAGCCGCTATAAGCAATACAATTACCCGGTTCCGGAGCGAAATAGAAATTATTTTCCCAATCATATCTATGGATTTTTGCCCACCCAGTTATTATTAAACCAGGTGGGCGGGTAAGGATATTTTTGTTTAGTGGGCGTGACCATCTTCGTGGCCGTGGCCGTCTTCGGCAGCGTGCTCCTGGCTCTTAGCTTTTTCCAGGTTCATGCCGCATTCTGGACATTTACCGGGTTCGGCACTGGTTACTTTCGGGTGCATGGGGCACGTGTACAAGGCTGCTACTTCGCTGTTGGTGCCGGTTTGTTCGGTGGTTTGTTTTGGTTCGCCGCCACAAGCAGCAAAAAAGGTTGTACTCAGGGCAAGTAGGGCAATATTTAAAAAGGAGGTTTTCATCTAAATAAATTTTTAGGTTTATGATAAATTAATAAATAATAAATCAGGCTGTAGATATGCCGCTTACACACAAATGATTAACCGCAATAAATCTGGCGGCTACCGGTAAATACATACCAGCATCACCCGCTTATTGCTGTAGGGTTGAGCGTAAAATTGAATTAGGTTTTATTTCCGGCTAATAACAGAACACACCAAAGCCCAATAGACTTTAAGAAGCGCGATAACAGCCAATAAAATAAAAAGGTGTGCTGGTAATACAAGAAAGCATTGCGGAAACAGGTTGCACCTGGTTAGCCCAATACCAGCAAGAAAAGAAAGGAAATAATTTAAATAATAAACGTTTGATGGAGAATACCGATGAACCTACCCGAAGCAGGCGGGGGCAAGGTAAAATGAGGAATCTTGGCTAATAGTGCCGGCCGGATAAATTGGGTAAAAGCAAAAACAGCCGGGTTGGCTTTTAGGGCTTGGGTTTGTTGTTGCGCTAAGTGTTTAGCATTAAAAACAACCGGTACTGGCGCCTGGGTAACGCAAGTAATATCGTTGCAGGCAGGTTTGGGAGTATTGGGTTTTTCGCAGCAACAATTGTTGGTATCGGCAAAACCAATGCTTATGGGTTGTACCCCGTGGCAATCATCCAGTTTTAACCGCATACCCGTAGTGGCTAGTGTAACCACCAGAATTAAGGTAAACTGAATAAATCTCTGAATTGCCTGCATGTGTTTGTTAAACGAAAAATTACGTAAACCCGTCTGCCGAATAAATATTTTTTAATTAACGGATAAAGTCCATCTTTCTGGAAAGCAAAATTACAGCATTCCGGCATAGGTAGGTTATAAAATTTAAACTTTAACTTATAAAATTTAACCTGGTTACGCAGTTGGCACAATTTGCATTAAACCAAAATAATAATTGCAGCCATAAATAGTATAGGCAAAATAGGATGAGTTAATATTGGTAATTGATTTATTTAAAGCCGCTTAAATTTTGTATACTTGTAAATCTCCTCTTATTCTAACCTATTAAATGTGGCCTATGGCGTTAGATATGACGCAAAACCGAAGAAATTTTGTCCGTAAGCTGGGCGGATTGGCTGGTCTGGTAACTTTAGCGCCCAGCCTCGAAGCCTTTGCAGACGAAAAGAAATTGCTGGCTCCTGTTATTTCCCCCGACGAAGATGTGACCACCCAGGAAGATTACTGGGGATTTATTCAGCAAGCTTATTCGGTATCGCCAAATGTTATTAACCTAAACAACGGTGGCGTAAGCCCGCAGCCCATTGTGGTACAAGATGCCCTGGACCGCTACAACCGGTTAAGCAACGAAGCCCCAACGTATTACATGTGGCGCAGCCTCGACGAAGGCCGCGAATCGGTCCGGATTAAATTAGCAGATTTGGCGGGTTGCTCGCCCGAAGAAATTGCCATTAACCGCAACGCCAGCGAAGCCCTGGAAACCATTATTTTTGGCTTAAATCTACAGAAAGGCGATGAGGTGGTGCTTACCAAACAAGACTATCCTAACGTAATAAATGCCTGGAAACAGCGCGAGAAACGCGACGGCCTGGTGCTTAAATTTATTAACCTCGATTTGCCCATTGAAGACAACCAATTAATTGTCCGGAAATTTAAAGAAGCCTTTACCGCCGCTACCAAAGTAGTAATGGTTACGCACCTGGTAAACTGGTCGGGGCAAATAATGCCGGCGGCTTTAATTAGCCGGGCGGCTAAAAAACACAATCCGGCCATTCAGGTGGTTATAGACGGGGCGCATTCGTTTGCCCACTTAACCTATAAAATTCCGGATTTAGAAGGCGATTATTACGGCACCAGCTTGCACAAATGGTTGTGTTCGCCGTTTGGTACCGGCATGCTTTACATAAAGCAAAACCGTATCAAAGACATTTGGCCCCTGCTGGCCCCCGAAGATCCGCAGAGTACCGATATCCGGAAGTTTGAAAGGTTGGGCACGCGTTCTTTTCCTACCGAAATGGCCATTGGCCACGCCATTAATTTTCATAACACCATTGGCAACCAGCGCAAGCAAAAGCGCCTGCACTACCTTAAAAATTATTGGGTTGAGAAATGCCTGAATATTCCGGGCTTTTCTACCCAAACCTCGCTTAAACCCGAATTTTCGGGTGCTATTGCTACTTTTGCTCTGAAAGGTTTAACGCCTGCCCAGGTAGCCAACGAGTTATTTAAAAAAGCGCGTATTCATACCTCGGCCACAGTTTGGGAAAATATTAGCGGCGTACGCATTACGCCGCACGTATATACCCCACTCAAAGACCTGGACCGGCTGGTAGATACCATTTATGCCATTGCCAAAGAAAACGCATCGGCTGCTACCGGCAGTAGCCTTAAATAATCTGGCGTGGTGTATAAAATTATTGGGGGGCTGAGTTGCCTCTGGGCTGTAGTAGCCAGCTGGCCTAGTTATGCGCAAGCACCGGCCGACGCGGCTTTGCGGGCAAAAGCGCAACATATTCACGAGCAAGCCTTAACCCTCGATACCCACGGCGATGTACCCACGTATATGGCTGCACACCCCAAATTTGATATTGCACAGGAACACGACGCCCGTAAAACTAACTCCCGCATTGATTTTCCCAGGATGAAAAAAGGCGGGCTCGATGCCATGTTTTTTGCGGTGTACCTGAAACAAGGCGCGAGCACCGCCCAGGGTAATGCCCAGGCCAAAGTCAAAGCCCTGCAATTATTCCGGCTTATTCACCAGGCGGTAAATAATAATCAGGCCCTGGCCGAACTGGCAACCACCCCCGAAGATGCTTACCGGATTGTAAAAAGGGATAAGCGGGCTATATTTATTGGCATTGAAAACGGCTGGGCCATTGGCAAAGATATTTCGCTGCTAAAAACATATTACGACCTGGGTGCCCGCTACATGACTTTGGCGCACGCCACCAACAACGATATTGCTGATTCGGCCACGGACCCGCAAGGGCCGGAGCATAATGGTATCAGTAAGTTTGGGGAAAAAGTAGTGGCTGAAATGAACCGCTTGGGCATGATTATCGATATTTCGCACGGGTCGGATGCTACTTTTTACGATGCCATTCGGCTTTCCAAGGCGCCTATCATTGCTTCGCATTCTTCGGCCCGTGCCCTGGGCAACCACCCCCGTAACCTAACCGACGACATGATAAAACTACTTGCCCAAAAAGGCGGCGTGGTGCAAATGAATATGCTAAGCAATTATTTAATAAAGCCTAAACCCAATCCGGCCCGCGTAGCCGCCCTGAAAGCCTTGGGGCAGAAATACGGCAGCCGCGCCAACTTATCTAAAGCAAAACAAAACGAGCGGCAGGCCGAGTTACGCCAGATTAATTTAAAATACCCACCGGAAATGGCGTCATTGGCCTTGGTAGCAGACCACATCGACCATATTGTAAAACTGGTGGGCGTAGATTACGTGGGCATTGGTGCTGATTTAGATGGTGGTGGCGGGGTTAAGGGTTATTACGATGTAAGCGAGGCCGGCAATATTACGCTGGAGTTGGTAAAACGGGGGTACTCGGCCACTGACATTGAGAAAATCTGGAGCGGCAATTTATTTCGGGTAATGAAAGAAGTAGAAAAAGTAGCCGGCCAAATAAACAAATCGGTTTCCGGGACAAAAACCAGCAATGCCGGCCAGAATTAAAAAATAATTAAATTAACGCTGGTCAATTGGTTGTCTCCCGAAATAAAATAATCAACCCCCAGCCATTATTTATTAAAAGAGTCCGGTTGCAAGACCAGCCCTATTAAGTTTATTTGTTTCGTATTTGGGAATGGCATGAACGTTTGCCTTGGCCGCATGTATTCACTGGCAAGTAGTCGGGCAAAAGCTAACAGATGGGCAGTGATAACACCACCAATGGCAATGGTTCCCTACTATGTTATAAAACACGAAACAAGTTCTATTCTACCACTGCAATAACCGAAATCTCGACGTTGGCATTCCCTGGCAAATTGACTACCTGCACCGTTTCGCGGGCCGGTGGTTCGGCGGTAAAATATTTGCCGTAAATAGCATTAACAGCGGCAAACTGGTTTATATCTTTTAAAAAAATGGTGGTTTTTACAACGTGTTTAAAATCCAGATTAGCGGCCTTTAAAATTGCCCGTAAATTTTCCATTACCTGGATCGTTTCGGCATCAAAACTTTCGGTAACCAGTTGGCGGGTTTGGGGGTTAGCGCCAATTTGCCCGGCCACAAAAAAAAAGCCGTTGGCCAGCACCCCCTGGCTGTAAGGCCCAATCGGCAACGGTGCCTGCTCGGTTTTAACAATTGTTTTTAGAGGCTTTTTAGCCGTACCAGATTTTTGGCCCCAAGCTGGGTTTAAAATAAAAAAGCTCAAGAGAAAAAGTAAAGCAATAAGGCGCATACGTTAACATTTAGGTTTTGAAAGTATCTCAGATTTATTCTGATGAGCCCAATATAGAGAGTTCTGGCCTTTGTACCCTAAAAATATTGGTAAACAGCGGGGCAAATAGAATAATGTAATGAGAATCGGGGCTTAATCTTTTTTGCCGGAATGGCTTTGGATTAAAGTAAAAAGGGCGCATAATTGTTGCCGGCGATTTCACCTATGCCAACTTGCGGCACGATGTTCAGGTTTAAAACGCAGTACTGGTAAACGTATCTCCTGCGGCGCCTTTATTTAAAAGCGTAATATTCCCACTCTAAGGCTTATTTTCAAATTTCCCAGGTTATCCTGAATAATGGCACCGACTACGCTTTGAGGGGGAGCTTCCTTGTAAATGTATGCTGAATACAGAAAAATAAAGATTATTTAATGTAATATTATTTATGTTGAATGTTTTTATGGTTCTTTGATTTATTTTTAATAATGAATTAATATAATGAGCAATAAAAGCTAAATAGGTATATAAAATTTATAATTTGCTAAAAATTTAGAGCCTTAATAAAATATATTGTATGTAATAATGGGTTTTTGGGGTGAAATTTATATCTTTAACCAGGTCGGATTAAATATAATTTAATTTGTAACTGCGTGAAACAGCTATCCCGAAGATCTTTTCTCGAAAAAAGTGCTCTCCTTGCGGGTAGTGCTTATCCGGCTTTTTTGGCCTTAGGTTTATTACCGGCGGCCCCGGCCCACGCCTTTCATTTAACCGGCGATGGCAAAGGAAAACACATTATAATATTAGGCGGAGGACTTGCCGGTATGACGGCTGCTTACGAGCTAAATAAATTAGGTTACCGCACCACCATTCTGGAAGCCCGGAACCGAACCGGCGGCCGTTGCTGGAGTGTGCGCAAAGGGGCCACCAACCGGGAAGATAATGGTTCGGCTACAACGGCTAACTTCGATCCTGGTTTATATTTTAATGCCGGCCCGTCCCGTATTCCGCACCACCATAAACTCACTATGCATTACTGCAAAGAACTGGGAGTGCCGCTGGAAGTATACAATAACGTAAACGAAAGCACTTATTATTACAGCGAAGGCAAAGGTGCTTTATCGAACAAAAAAGTGCGGGCCCGTGAAATTCATAACGATATGCGGGGTTACACGAGCGAATTATTGGCCAAAGCCCTGGACCAGGATAAGCTCGACTTGGCCCTGAACAAAGAAGATGCAGCCAAAGTAATTGAATATTTACGCGCCGAAGGTGGCCTGGATATCGATAAATTATACCGGGCTTCGGCTCGCCGCGGTTACCTGGAGCCACCGGGCGCCGGCGAAAAAGTAGGCAAAATAGCCGACCCGCACAAACTCACCGATATTATTCAGTCCGGGCTACTAGATCCGGACTTTTACAACGTAGCCGAGTATACGTATGAGTTGCAAATGACTATGTTCCAGGCCGTGGGGGGTATGGATAATATCTCTAAAGCCCTGGAAAAAAAAGTAGCCGGTTCATTAAAAATGGGTGCCGAAGTTAAAGCGATTACCAACCTGCCCAATGGCGTAAAAGTAGCGTATAAAGATAAGCAAGGCGAACAGGAAATTACCGGCGATTATTGTATTTGTACTTTGCCGCTGCCCATCCTGAGCAACATAAACCATAATTTCTCTTCTGATATTAGCCGGGCCATCGATTTTGTGCCTTACATCCAAACCGGTAAAATTGGCCTGCAGTTTAAACGCCGTTTCTGGGAAGAAGACGAGCATATCTTTGGCGGCATTACCCATACCAATAACGAACTTACCCAAATATTTTACCCGTCTAACGATTACCTGGGCAAAAAAGGTGTGCTCATTGGCTACTACAATTTCAACGAAAAAGCTAAGATGGTCGGCGACTTATCGATGGCCGAGCGGGAAAAGTTAGCATTAGCCAAGGGCAGTCTTATCCATCCGCAGTACCCCCAGGAATTTGAAAATTCGTTTTCGGTGAGCTGGCACAGAACCCAATACAGCATGGGCGGCTGGGCAGTTTACAGTAGCGATGCCCGCAAAAATTTGTACCCGGCTCTGTTAAAACCCGAAAAGAACGTTTACTTCGCCGGCGAACACACCTCTTACCTAACCGCCTGGATGGCAGGCGCTTTTGAATCGGCGCGCAGTGTGGTAACGGACTTGCATGCCCGCGTTACCGAACAACGGGTGCAATACCCCACCAGTAGTTCCAAAGGTTAAACCCAAAACTCAAAATAAAATAGCAAACCATTACTAAAAAGTAAAAACTATGGCAGCTCCCATGAACAGACGTAATTGGTTAAAGGCTAGTGCCCTTTTAGCCGGCGGACTCACTTTCTTTACGAACTCCCTACCCAAACTAATGGCAGCACCCGCCAATTTAGTCCGGAAAAAAATAACCGATGAAAGCGTAATTCTGGCTGGTCCGCCCGAACTGAAAGCTCGATTAAGCGCCAACGAAAATCCTTTTGGCCCTTCCGAAAAAGCTAAAAAAGCTATTCAGGAAGCCATCCAGAGCAGTTATCAGTACCCGTTTATGTACGTGCGCGAACTGGCCCAGAAAATTGCCGACTACGAAGGGCTCAAGCTGGATAATATTATGATGGGTGCCGGTTCCTCGCCGTTATTGCTGGCGGCCGCTATGCACTTTGCCAAAAACGGCAATGGCAGCATTATTTCCGGCGACCCTACTTACGCCGATTTGCCCGACAGTGCCGAAGAATTTAATGCCAAATGGATAAAAGTACCACTTACCGCCGATTACAAGCTGGACCTGGATGCCATGGAGAAAAAAATTGATAGCAATACCTCGCTGGTGTATATCTGCAACCCGAATAACCCTACCGGTACGGCTTTAGATACTGCTAAACTAAAAGCCTTTTGCGAGCGGGTTTCTAAACAAGTACCCATTTTTATCGACGAGGCTTACATTGATTATATGCCCGATCCGCAGGCCGCCAGCCTGATAGATGGCGTGAAGAAAGGCCAGAATATCATGATTGCCCGTACTTTTTCTAAATTATACGGCTTTGCCGGTTTGCGGGTAGGCTACCTGGTGGCTCAGCCCGATATGGTTAAAACCCTGAATAAATATACCAACGGTGCCGGTGGCATTTCGGCTACTTCTGTTAAAGCCGCTTTGGCCAGCTACCAGGATAAAGCGTTTCTGCAGGATGCACTAAAGAAAACCCTGGCTTCTAAAGAATTTTTATACAGTACTTTAAAGAAAGAAGGTTACGAATATATTCCGTCTGCGGCCAATTTTGTAATGTTCCCGATAAAAATGGAGGGCAAACGTTTTTCTGAAGAAATGATGAAGCGGGGCGTAAGCGTACGTTTTTGGAAATTCAATAACCAGGATTGGTGCCGGGTAAGCATTGGCCGCATGGACGAAATGCAGGCTTTTGCCGCCGCTTTTAGCCAGGTGTCCTAAGTCTTTTTGTAAGATTTTAAATACCTTTGCCGCCGCTTTGGTGCGGGCACTTCTCTATTCTTTTTTAATTAATCTGCTTTACCCTAAACGAACAAAGTAATGCGTAAATTTATTTTAGCTTTATTATTATCTGGTTGTTCTTATGTTGCCCAGGCGCAGCAAGCTGCTAACACCCGGGCCTTAACCATGGCCGAATACCAAAAAGCCAAGACTTTCTCGGTTAAGGATTTAGATAACGACACTTATGTTAAAATAGAGAATACTTATGTTTTAGACCGCTACGAAGCCCGTAAACCTTATTTTATAACCGGCGACGATGGCCTGAAAAAACGCATAGATCTGTACAAACTTATCGCGAAAGACGGCATGCAGGAAATAGGCTTGCTGGTATTTTACACCAACGAGAAAGGCAAACAATACAAAGCTTTGTTGCCGGGCTTTACTACAGATGGCAAAATCTGGGAGCAGTATTTCGAAGATATTCATGCCATTGATAAAGAAGAAAAGAATTTTGTGCTGAAACTTTCTTATGTGCTATCGAAGGAATTGGCTTTTCAGCAATACAAAGGCTTAAACCAGGGCAAAGATCTGAAACTGGAATCGGCTACTTACGGTAACGATATTTGTTTCCCCGGCGATCAGGTAGTAGCCATGGCCAACGGCCGCAAAAAATTACTCAAAGAAGTAAAACCCGGCGACGAAGTTTTAACCATCGATCCGGAAACGAAGAAAACCACTACCGTACAGGTAAAAGAGTTGGTAGCCCACGATGCCAAAAATTACGCGATAACCCGTTTGCTGGTGGCAACCACTTCCGAAAAAAATACCAAACGCGGCACCGAAGTTAAGTTTAGCACCAAAGTACTCGAAGCAACACCCAATCACCCCATGATGACCCAAAACGGTTACCGGAAAATGGGCGAAATAGCCGAAGGCGAAGAAGTGTTGTGTTTCGACAGCAAGTCGGGTGCTTTTGAAGCGTATAAAGTTTTACAGAAAAAAGAATATGCCGGCGGTGTACAAAAGGTTTACAACATAGAAGCCAGCGGTGGTACTACTTTTATGATGAACGATGTAATGGTACTGCAGAAGTAATTAAATTTTAGCCATAGCCTTTTAAAGATCCAGTTTATCCGGGCTGGATTTTTTTGTATCCAGAAAAAGTAATTGTAAGTTGTAGATGGGTGCCTTTCCCGGTTATTAGATTTCATCTTGTCTTTTGCCAGATTACATCTTTCAATGCGGTGGTGCTCTTGCTTTTTAAATTAAACTGCTAATAGCGAGCTAAACCATTTTTAAATATTCTTTGCGGTACTCAAAAGGCGTTTTGTGCATGTGGTCTTTAAACTGCTTGTTAAAATTAGAAATGGTATTAAAACCACATTCTAAGCCAATTTGGGCAATATTATTTTTATCCTCCATTAATAATTTACAAGCATAGCCAATCCGGAGTTCACTAATAAAAGCCGAAAAAGATTTATTCGTGCGGGCTTTAAAATACCGGCTAAACGAAGTCGGCGACATGCTGGCTATTTCGGCTACTTCTTCCAGCATAATATTTTTTTTATAATTAAGCATTATATAATTATACACCCCGCTCATGCGGTCTTTATCAGCAGCCTTGGAGTTGTTGTTATACCCCACACTCGATATATATTCGTACTCCACCGATATGGCCAGCGTGTGCAGAATAGATAAAAGTTGCACAATACTTTCTACGCCTTTAAGTGGCATTAAATCGTGCATCATTTGGGTAACCTGGGTGCTGGTGGTGCCCAAAATCCGGATGCCGCGGCTGGCCCGCTCAAATAATTGCTTTATTTCCAGCATCTCTTCTTTTTGCAGAAAGTGATCGCCCAGGAAGTTCTCCGGGAAATAAATAACAATGCCCTGCACCCGTAAAGTATGCGCTTTATCAAAATAAATATCGTCGTTGCGCCAAAGATGCGGCATGTTGGGGCCCATTAATACCATATCGCCTTCCTGAAAATGCACAATGCTGTCGCCCACAAAGCGGGTGCCTTTGCCTTCGAGCACCACAAATAATTGGTATTCCGAATGAAAGTGCCAGTTAGTGTCGAAGAAGGGGTCGTTGAGGTACTTAATTACAAATGCCTTGGAGTCCGGAATTACAGATTTATGAACCGCCGATTTCATATTAATACTTATTTGCTTATATTAAAGCATGTAAAATACAAAAAAAGATATAAAACAGTTAGTTTTAGGTAAAATATAGAAAGATTTTAAAAATATAACTGTCTATACTTGTAAATACATCTACCACACATAATTATTTTATAATGAGAAAGCTACAGGTAGTAGGATTTTTGATCTTACTTATGCTGGTACATAGTTGCTCAAACTCGTCGCAATCCACGAGTTCCAAAGCCAGCGCCCAGTCTAAGAATGCCGCCCGCCGGATTGAAATATTATTTTTAGGGCACAAGAGTGAGCACCACAATTCGGCTAAATACGCGCCGATTTTAATGACAGCTTTGTTTGATAAAGGCATTAATATTAGTTATACCGATAACCCCGACGATTTAAATAAAGCTAACCTTGATAAATACGATGGCTTGGTTGTATATGCTAACCACGATAAAATTACCCCGGAGCAGGAACAGGCCCTAATGGAGTTTGTAGATGGCGGCAAAGGATTTATTCCCATTCATTCGGCGTCTTACTGTTTCCGGAACTCCGACCAAGTAGTAAAGATGATTGGGGGCCAGTTTAAATCGCATAAAACCGGCACATTTACCACCCAGATTGTAGAGGCTAAGCACCCCACCATGGCCGGCGTAACGCCTTTTGAAACCTGGGACGAAACATACGTGCACGAAAAGTTACAACCTGATAACCAGGTGCTGATGGTGCGCGACGAAGAAGGCCGCAAAGAACCCTGGACCTGGGCGCGCACCCAGGGCAAAGGCCGCGTATTTTACACGGCTTACGGCCACGATGAACGCACCTGGAATAACCCCGGCTTTCATAAAATAATAGAGAATGGCATTTTGTGGGCAGTAGGCGATCCGCTGAAAAAACAACTGGCTAAATTAAATTTACCTACCCTGACCTACGTAGACGCCAACGTACCCAATTACGAAAAAAGGGATCCGGCTCCTAAATTCCAGAATCCGCTTACCGCGCAGGAATCTATGAAACTGATACAGGTGCCAGCTGGTTTTGAATTACAATTATTTGCCCAAGAGCCCGATGTGGTAAACCCGATTGCTATGGCCTGGGATGAGCGCGGCCGCCTGTGGGTTGTAGAAACCATTGACTACCCCAACGAAGTACGCGAAGAAGATGGCATTGGCGACGACCGCATTAAAATTTGCGAAGATACCAATGGCGATGGCCGGGCCGATAAGTTTACCATTTTTGCCGAAAAGCTGAATATCCCGACCAGTATTGTTTTTGCCAACGGCGGTATTATTGTGTCGCAGGCGCCCCAGTTTATTTTCTTTAAAGATACTAACGGCGACGACAAAGCCGATGTAAGACAAGTAATAATGGAAGGTTGGGGTAAATCTGATACCCACGCCGGGCCTTCTAATTTAAAATATGGCCTGGATAATCGTATCTGGGGTACGGTTGGGTACTCGGCGTTCCGGGGCAAAGAAGGCGACCGTGATATTCAGTTTAGCTCGGGTTTGTATAATTTCCGGCCCGATGGCAAAGATTTGCAGTATATGGGCCGCACCACTAACAATACCTGGGGGCTGGGCTTTAACGAAAATTTTGAAGTATTTAATTCTACTGCTAACGGCAACCACAGCGACTATTTTTACATGCCCGAGCGCTATTTAAAACGGGTACTCGTAGGTGGCACAGCGCAGGCTATCCGTAAAAACGATGGGCATGCTAATATGCTTACAGTTACAAATAAAATCCGACAGGTAGATTTTCACGGGGGGTATACTGCAGCGGCTGGTCATAATTTGTATACCGCCCGTAGTTTCCCGAAAGAATACTGGAACCGCATTGCCTTTGTATGCGAACCTACCGGCCGGGTAGTACATCAGGCTATTCAGGAACCAGATGGAGCCGGTTATAAAGAAGTAAACGGTTATAATTTAATAGCTAGTTCTGATGATTGGATGGGGCCGGTACACGCCGAAGTTGGTCCGGATGGGGCCGTTTGGGTAGCCGATTGGTACGATTTTATTATTCAGCACAATCCAACGCCTTCGCCGGAACGGGGCGGTTACCAGGCCGAAAATGGTAAAGGAAATGCTTACATTAACCCTTTGCGCGACCACCAACGCGGCCGTATTTACCGGGTAGTTTACAAAAATGCCAAACCTTATACCCCGGTTAAGCTAGACCGGAACAATGCTACTACCTTAGTAAAGGCTCTGGAAAATGACAATATGTTCTGGCGCACCACCGCCCAGCGCTTGCTCGTAGAAGCTAAAAGCACTGCCGTGTTACCGGATTTGTATAAGTTGGTAAACAACAAAAACGTAGATGAAATAGGGTTAAACGCACCGGCGGTGCATGCCCTCTGGACCATGCACGGTTTAGGAGCTTTAAATGGCAGCAACAACGAAGCCCTGCAGGTAGCCATTGGTGCCCTAGCGCATCCGGCCGCTGGGGTAAGAAGAGCCGCTGCTCAGGTTTTGCCTAAAAATCAGCAGGTGCTCGATGGTATGCTTAAATCTACTCTGGTAAATGATCCTAACCTGAATGCCCGTTTAGCGGCTTTACTAGCTATATCAGAAATGCCGGCTTCCGTAGAGGTAGGGCGGGCGCTCTTTACCGCCAGCTTAAACCCCGATAACGAAAAAGATCCGGCCCTGGCACAAGCGTTGTTTGTGGCAGCCGCTACGCACCAGGAGGGCTTCCGGGCCGGTGCCAAAGCCCAGGCCGATGCCAGTACCGAAGGGCTATCCCAACGGATTCTGCAAAGTTTGGATAAAGATATTCGGGTACTGGAGCGGTTTGTAAACTTATCTGAGACCAATGCCCCCAATGTAGCCGGTAAAGAAATTACGTTCCGGGGCAATGTAACCCGCCGCGGACGGATGGGTGGTAATCCTAATCCAAACTTTACGCCCCCGCCTTTTGAAGGAACCCTGGTAGCCCACGGAAATAAAACCAACGGATACACGGTGTATATTCAGGATGCAAAACTTAATATGTTGGTTAACCAGAATGGTAAAGCCACTACCATAGCGGCGCCGTTGCCCGAATCGCAGCGGTTTAACGTGGTAGCTCAATTAAAACAAAATGGTGCCATGGTGTTAGAAGTAGATGGCAAACCGGTTGCCCAGGGCAAAGCCCCCGGCTTGTTTAAACAACCCTTGCCTAATGGCGTGCGGGTTGGTATCGACGGTAAAAATGAAGTAAAAGTAGGCACCTACAAAGAAGATTTCTTCCTGACCAGTGCCGAAATAGGAAATGCTTTCCTGGAAATAGGTTCTAGTGCTACTGCGCAAGTAGCCAAAGTTGCCGGGGCGGCCGATGTAACCATCAACATCCGGGTAGTTAAAAACGAGATGAAATTCGATAAAACTACCTTTACGGTAAAAGCTGGCCAAACTGTAGAGTTAGTATTAGACAATCCGGATTTTATGCAGCACAACTGGGTTTTAATACAAGCCGGAGCCGTAGATAAAGTTGGAGCGGCCGCCGATAAAATGGCCAGCGATCCTAAAGGGGCCGAGAAGAATTATGTACCGGCCATGAAAGAAGTTTTAGCGGCAACTGAACTGATAGATACCGATGGTCGCTCGGTAATCCGGTTTAAAGCACCCGATAAAGTAGGCAATTACCCATACGTTTGTACTTTCCCGGGCCATTGGCGCATCATGAACGGTACCATGAAAGTAGTGGCGGCCAGCGCCAGCAGTTCGGCCATGAACAAATAAAATTTAATAAAGGCAATTTGGCCAAATCTGAAAATTAGTAGTTCCGGAAAATTTAATAATTGCGGTGAGGTAAAGTAGGTAACCAGTTGCTTTTAGTGACTGGTTACTAAAATCTTTCTTATACACTGGTAAGCAAAATTAATACTGCCGGAATAAAAATAATATAAACAAAACGATATGAGTTTGCAAGTAACGTTTGGGGTAAGTACCTGGCTTTGGACTTCTCCTTTTAGTACCGAATCAGTTTCGCTTTTCTCTAAAATAAAGGCTATGGGCTACGATAAGGTTGAGATTGCGGTAGAAGAACCCGCTCTGATTGATGCAAAAGCGGTAAAAACAGCCCTACAACAGCATAACCTGGAAGCCATTATTTGTGGTGCTTTTGGCCCAACCCGCGATCTAACCCATGAAGATGAAGCCGTGCATGAGAATTGCTTCCGGTATATCCAAAGCTGTCTCGATATTTGCGTTGAAGTAGGAGCGTCGTTTCTGGCCGGTCCCATGTATTCGGCGGTAGGTAAAGCCCGGTTGGTATCGCCGGAACAAAAGCAAATAGAGTGGAACAGAGCGGTGCGTAATTTGCGTAAAGTTTGCGACATGGCGCAGCAGCGGGGTTTGTTTATTGCCCTGGAACCACTTAACCGCTTCGAATCAGATTTAATTAACACGGCCGAGGATGTAAACCGGTTAGTAAAGGATGTAAACCACCCGGCCGCCAAAATTATGCTCGATGGTTTCCACATGAATATTGAAGAGCCCGACGTAGAGCAGGCCATTATTACTGCTGGTGAAAACCTGATTCACGTGCAGGTATCCGAAAATTACCGGGGTACGCCCGGTACCGGCCAAACGCGCTGGGATGCTTTCCGCCGCGGTTTAGAAGCAATCGGGTATACCGGAACAGTCGCAATCGAAAGTTTTACGCCCCAAATAAAAGAGTTAGCCGGCGCCGTTTGCATCTGGAAACCCTTAGCCGAAAGTCAGGATAAATTTGCCGCCGAAGGATTGCAGTTCTTGCAAAAATGGGCAGCCGACGCCAATAGTAAACCGAAACCGGCTAAAAATGCCCAGAAGGCAACCTCTGCCTTCTAAAGTTATCTTAAGTAACAGGACAAAGATAATCCTGTGCCATTTAACAGTGTAAAAAAGCCAGTATTTTATAAACCTATCACTTATAACTTAAAACTGACTACTTACTTATATGAAAAAAGACAAAATAAATGTAGCTATTATTGGTTTGGGATTTGGGGCCGAATTTATTCCGATTTACCAGAAACACCCCCATGCCAACATGTATGCCATTTGCCAGCGTAACGAAGAAAAATTAAAAGAAATTGGCGATGCTTTTAACATTGAGCACCGGTACACCGATTACGATGAGCTACTCAAAGATCCCAATATTGATGCCGTACATATAAATACCCCTATACAGGCTCACGCCGAGCAATCTTTAAAAGCTTTGCGCGCCGGCAAGCACGTAGCTTGTACGGTACCCATGGCTACCACCGTAGAAGAGTGCCGCCAGATTGTAGAGGCAGTAAAAGAAACCGGCCTGACTTACATGATGATGGAAACGGTTATTTATAGTCGGGAATTCTTGTTTGTGAAGGATATGTACGAAAAAGGTGAACTCGGTAGGATTCAGTTTTTACGGGCTTCGCACCAGCAGGAAATGGCGGGTTGGCCCGGCTACTGGGAAGGTTTGCCGCCCATGCACTATGCCACCCATTGCGTAGGGCCGGTGCTGGCGTTACCTCGGGCCGAGGCAGAATATGTATCCTGCTTAGGTTCCGGCCGCATCGATGAAGAACTGATTCCAAAATACGGTTCGCCGTTTGCCATTGAAACCTGCCACATTAAATTTCGCAATTCAGATTTAGCTGCCGAAGTTACCCGCTCGTTGTTTAATACTGCCCGGCAGTACCGCGAAAGCTTTGATGTGTACGGTTCTAAAAAGTCCTTTGAATGGACTTTGGTAGAGCATGAAGACAACGTAATTCATACCGGTGAAGAACCTGGCCGCGTTAAAACCCCGGATTTTGCGCATCTGCTGCCCGAAGAAATTCGATCTTTTACGACGGCCGGGGTTTACGACAGCGAAGGTAACCAGCATTTATCTTTTATTCAGGGTTCTGGCCACGGCGGTTCACACCCGCACCTGGTACACGAATTTGTAAGTGCTTTGGTCGAAGGACGTGAACCTTTCCCCAATGCCGTGCAATCGGCCAATATTACTTGTGTGGGTATTTTAGCCCACGAATCGGCTATGCAGGGCGGTAAAATTATGCAGTTACCTGCGTTTACTCTTTCAGAAGTAAACGAAATGGCTACTACCTAACCCCAAGTTATATTCCTGGTTTACAGAACATCAGCATAATTTTAATCAATATAATATACTTGGTTAAAATTATGCTGATGACTAGCCAGGACTTTAGTAAACATTAGGCTATAACTTACATTCAAGAATGAAGCATCAATAAAATGAGAAATTGATTTATTGGTGAACCCAAAAATATTACAGGCTGAACTTACGAGCTTAAGTAAATTTAAAGCTACTATTCTAGTGTAAAGGCACTAATCTTAAGAGAAAACAATATCCAAAATAAGCCCATAAAATCCTTTCTTAAAGCTTAATTTAAGAAAGTACGAAAGGAATTATTTAAGAATAATTTTTTTCGAATTTAATAAATATCAAAAAAACATTTATAACACTATAAATTTTGCTGTTCTGCTTTTTATTAGTAATAAATATTTAACCAGAATAACTAGCCCATTACTTAAATTGTAAATATACTGCTCTTTACAAGGTTTTTTCTCATTTTGAAATATGAAGAAATTTATGTAAATCTGTATTTAAATTTATAATGTAAAATTGACAATTAATAGACTCTCCGCCTGAATAACTCTATGCAGATGTTATCAAATCTATTCCACCAACTTATCACCTAAAACTAATTTTGTATGAAAAATTTATTACCCAAAAATTTGCCGCCTTCTGCCAAATTGCCTGCCAGGTGGTTGCTGCAGAAAGCTTCCATTCCTTACTTGCTGGCGGTAATTCTACTTTGTTTAAACAGCCACGTTTTAGTGGCACAGCAAAGATCTTTATCCGGTAAGGTTTCCGGCGAGAATGGCGAAGGCTTACCCGGTGTAACTGTTTTAATCAAAGGAACAACTAACGGAACAGCTACTGATTCAGAAGGAAAATTTTCTTTAAATGTGCCAGAAGGAGCGGGTACCGTAGTGGTATCTTTCATTGGCTATGTTACCCAGGAAGTGCCTATAAATAACCGTACTACTATTAACGTTACTTTGTCGCCGGATGCCAAAGCATTAGAAGAAGTAGTAGTAGTGGGTTATGGTACCCAAACCCGCGGTACCGTAACGGGGGCAGTAAGTCAGATTCAGGCTACAGATATTGCCCGAACCACCGCTACCACTGCTACTGGGGCTTTGGTTGGTAAAGTACAGGGTATTACTGCCCGCCAGGCCGATGCACGCCCGGGAGCCGGAACCAGTATTCAGATTCGGAATATGGGTACGCCGCTTTATGTAATTGACGGAGTTACCTCCGATGCGGGCCAGTTCAACAACCTAGGTATCGACGATATTGAAAGTGTTTCGATCCTGAAAGATGCTTCGGCGGCTATATATGGCTTAAGAGCGGCAAACGGGGTTATTCTGGTAACTACCAAAAAAGGTAAAGCCGGCATGAAACCGCAGATTAATGTTGGCGCTTATTATGGTATACAGAATTTTACCCGTTATCCGCGCCCGGCCAATGCTTACCAGCACATGCGCGCTTTAGCCGAATCGGAACAAAACCAGGGCAGAGATCCAAGAAACGTAATATCGCCAGAAAATCTAGAAAAGTGGCGAATTGGAACCGAAAAAGGCTTTATTAGTACTGATTACTACTCAGAGGTAATGGATAAAACTGCTCCGCAATACAATTTAAATGCGAGTGCTTCGGGCGGTAGCGAAACCATGAATTATTATTTCTCGGTGAGCCACGTAAACCAGGATGCCATTATTAAAGATTATAACTTTAACCGAACTAATATTCAGGCAAATATAGATGCCGGTATAGCCAAAGGCTTGCGGGTGGGTACCCAGATTTACGGCCGCTTAGAAGATCGTTCTCAAGCTGGTGTACCCGGTCTGGATGATTATTTTAACCCCTTCCTGAGTATCTTTAGCATGTGGCCAACGGAACGCCCTTATGCCAACGACAACCCTGATTATATTGCGCAAAACCATAACGTAAACGTAAACCCGGCTACTTATAAAAAGAGTGTAACGGGCTATGTAGACGAAATCTGGCGGGCAGCCAAAGGTAACTTTTATGCCCAATATGATTTTAATTTTGGTCTAAGTGCCCGGGGTACCTATTCTTATAATTTTACCAATTTCGATTTTGATGGTTTCGAGTATACTTACAACGCCTACTCTTATGATGCGGCTACTGATACGTATAAGCTTGAATCAGGAAACCAGAACCCCTGGCGGGAGCGCCGTAAGCGCAATATTGTGGATCGGTTCGCCCAATTTCAGTTAACGTATAATAAACAATTCGGCGACCACGGTTTGTCGGCAGTAGCGGCATACGAGAGGAATGATACCCGGAATAATTACTTAGTGGTACATACCGTACCGCCCAATAATTATATTCCTCTCATGTACTTTGCCAATCAGGATGTTCTTATTGATGAATTTAACCAGGAAGCGCGGGCCGGTTATATTGCCCGTATCAATTACAACTACAAGCAAAAATATCTGCTCGAAGTTCTGGGCCGTTACGATGGTTCCTTCCTTTTCCGTGATGATAGTCGTTGGGGTTTATTCCCGGGAATCTCGATAGGATACCGTATTTCCGAAGAAGCTTTCATGAAAGACCGTTTTGGCTCCTTCCTGAACGATTTGAAAATACGCGCCTCTTACGGTTTAACTGGTTCTGACCGCTTGAATAACGATGATTATGTTGTGGCTCCGTATAGCTACGACCCAGGATATAACTGGGCTCAAGGCAGTGCCATCTTTGACGGTAACTATTATACAGGTGTACGTCCAAGAGGACTTCCTATCACTACGCTTTCCTGGATAAAGAATCACACGCGTAACGTAGGTATTGATTTTACCATTTTTAACCGTTTAACTGGTCAATTCGACCTTTTCGAACGGAGACGAACTGGTTTGCCTGAATTCCAGACCGATGTTTTACTGCCGAGAGAGGCGGGTTATGATTTACCAAGGGCAAACCTACTGAAAGAATCAAACCGGGGGGTAGAAGGGGCTTTAACTTACAGCGGCAAAGTAAGAGATGTGTCGTTCTCGGTTGGTGCCAATGCCACCTTGGCCAGAAGATGGGATATTTATCAGCGTTATAACCCACAATGGGGTAATTCCTGGCAAGAATACCGCGATGCCTGGGAAGATCGTTGGGGTAGCGTAAACTGGGGCTATGAGGTGGTTGGCCAGTTTCAATCGCAAGATCAAATTGATACCTATGATGTAGATAACGACGGACAAGGCAATCGCACCCATCTTCCCGGCGATTTGATCTACAAAGATGTAAATGGCGATAAAATTATAAATAATTTAGACGAACGGCCTATTGGCTATCAGGAAGGTGCCAACCCCTATATGAGCTTTGGTATTAACACCAGCGTGGGTTGGAAAGGCTTTAACCTGGCCTTCGACTTTGCCGGAGCTACTTTACAAACTTTCCGCCGCGAAGTAGAAATGAAAATTCCGTTCCAGAACAACGGTACTTCGCCTAATTATATGTTCGAAGACCGGTGGCACCGTGAGGACCCCTATAACAACGATAGTCCCTGGGTTCCGGGCAAATATCCGGCCGTACGGAAAGACCAGAATAGCCATGTTAATTTCTCCCGCCGAAGCAACTACTGGAACACCAACGTAAGCTATATCCGCTTACGGAACCTGGAGTTAGGCTATACCATTCCGCAAGCCATTATTAACCGGATGGGCATAAACAGGCTGCGGGTGTATGTAACCGGTACCAATTTATTCTCAATTGATAATACAAAAGAATTTGGGTTAGATCCGGAAGTGTCGTCGAATGGTGGTTTGGTGTAT
Source organism: Adhaeribacter sp. (assembly GCF_057359045.1). Taxonomy (NCBI): domain Bacteria; kingdom Pseudomonadati; phylum Bacteroidota; class Cytophagia; order Cytophagales; family Hymenobacteraceae; genus Adhaeribacter; species Adhaeribacter sp. The sequence goes on along the minus strand of NZ_JBMQUD010000119.1, from coordinate 69,143 downwards.
CCGCAGCAGAAAGTATTTACCGCTGGTTTTAACTTAAGCTTATAATGTTTAAAGCAATTTATGAAAAGTATATATAAATATTTAATTCTGGGGGCATCTTTACTGCCATTTACTGCCTGCGAAGACGACTTTTTAGAGCGGCAATCGCCTACCCTTATTAAGGAAGAACAAGTTTGGAATGACTCCAAAATGATTACCAGCTTACTGGCTAACTACTATGACCGTCTTGCCTGGCATACAGACTTACATCATGGAGCATCTAATACGGCTACCGTAACAGAAGGCTGGCAGGATTTTGCGTCTTACGACGAAGCCATGTGGTCGGGGAATAACGATGACAGGAATAATTTGGTAACTTATTCTCCTAACCGATGGGCAATTTGGGATTACGGTTTAATCCGGGATATTAACCTGGCGCTGGAAAACATGGAGAAATTTGGCACTACCTTAACAGCTGCTCAGAAAACCCAGTTTCAAGCTGAGCTCCGTTTTTTGCGAGCTTATACTTATTTTGAGCACGTTAAAAGAATGGGTGGGGTGCCAATTATTACCAACCAGCTTATTTATGATTTTAGCGGTGATGTAACTCCTCTGCAATATCCCCGCAACACAGAAGCAGAAGTTTATGATTTTATTGCCACTGAACTGGATGCTATAAAAGATAATATTGGCAATGGTGTAAGCCAAACCCGGGCAAATAAATTTACTGTGCTAGCGCTAAAAAGTCGGGCTATGTTATATGCTGGTTCAATTGCCAAATACAACAACCTGATGGGTGCCCCTATATCTACCCCCGGTGGTGAAGTAGGTATTCCGGCGAACAAAGCCACCGAATATTATACCAAATCTTTGGAAGCATCTAAAGAAATTATTAACAGCAAAACTTACTCGCTATATCAACGCAATCCTGACTTGGGAGAGAATTTCTTCGACGCAATTACCAAGAAATCAAACAACCCGGAAGTAATATTTGCGCAGGAATTTTCGGTTACCAAAGACAAACGTCATGGCTTTACTTATGATAATATTGCCCGGAATGTGCGGGAAGATAACCTTTCTTCGTCCAACATTACGCCTATATTAAACCTGGTAGAAGATTTTGAGTACCTGGATGGTACACCAGGTGTTCTGAAAAACCGGACAGCAGATAACAGCGATTATATTTATTACGACAAGCTACAAGATATATTTGCGAATAAAGATGCCCGTTTATATGGTACCGTAATCTATCCAGGTACCTTTTTCCGGGGGCTGCCTGTAGAAATGCAGGCAGGGGTAAAAGTTTGGACCGGCTCTGGTTATAATACCATAGAAGGTGACCAACTAGGTTCTAATTGGGGCGGCCAAAAATATCCTAACGGAGATGGTAAATTACTTACCGGTTCTTCTGGTCCGCACCGCAGTATTACCGAGGTTTCCAACTCCGGATTCTACATGCGGAAATACATCGACCCTACGCCTATGGCAAGTACCCGCGGTATACGCAGCGAAATGTGGTGGATTAGGTTCCGGTACGCCGAAATTTTATTAAATGCCGCCGAAGCTGCTTTGGAACTGGGCAGAATGCCGGAGGCTTTAGGTTATGTAAACCAAGTACGGGAAAGAGCTGGCTTTGTGCCTAATAGCCTAAGTACGTTAACCATAGCCAGAATCCGGAACGAACGACGGGTAGAATTGGCTTTTGAAGACCACCGCGTTTGGGATTTAAAGCGCTGGCGTATTGCCCACGAGATCTGGAATGGTAGTTCAACTAACCCCAATGCTATCCCATTGGCGCTGTACCCTTACCGGGTTGTTCGTCCAGGGCATCCTACCCACGATAAATATGTTTACGATAAGTTAACCGCACCACGTTTCCGGGCTCCCCGCAATTTTCAGTTAAACAATTATTATTCGGCTATTCCGCAAAACGTGTTAAATAATAATATCAAAATAACCAGAAATCCTTTCCAATAATTTAGAGATATGAAACTTAGAATATATTCTTACTTAACCATCATGTTAGCTGTTTTTCTGGCCAGTTGTGAGTACGATAATTACGAACCACCCCAATCTACCTTAACCGGTAAAATAGTGTATAATGGCCAGCAAATAGGGGTAAGGTCTAATGCTGTAAGGCTGGAGTTGCGGCAGCGTGGTCCGGAATATCCCTTGTGGCGTACTACTCCCATAAACGTAAACATTGCGCAGGATGGTACCTTTTCGGCGGTGCTGTTTGATGGCAACTACAAACTTACCCGCGTAAGGGGTAACGGCCCCTGGGTCGACCAGACTGATACCATTGAAGTGGAGGTAAGAGGCTCTTCGGTAGTTGAGGTGCCGGTTAATCCGTTCTTTTTAATAAAGAATGAGCAAATTACAAAAGGTAATACGGCTATTAATGCTACTTTTAATATTCAGCAAGTAAATACTACCCGGCAGCTAGAGCGGGTAACTCTTTATATTAGTAGTACAAATATTGTAGATGCTACTAATCAGATTGTTCCTCCTGTTAGTAAAACGGCTTCAGTTATTACCAACTTAAATGAACCGGTAACTTTAAGTGTGAATACATCTGCTTTGCCGGCCGCCTTGACAGGTAAAGGTTACGCCTTTGCTCGGATTGGGGTAAAAACAGTTGGTATTCAGGAGCTAGCCTACAGTGCCCCGATTAAAATTCAGTTGCGGTAAATATTTCTTAAAACTAAAAGCATTATGTCTTAAGGGTTTACTTAAGGCATAATGCTTTTTTTCTGTAGAACAGCATCCGGCATAAAATAAACATTGTTATTATTGTACTGGTTAAGTTCCGGGCATTAGGGTATTTAAACTATTTCTCTTTTAAAAAAGTACCTTGCCTTAGTTAAATGCCAGCGTAAATCATGAAAAAATTACTTTTACTTTTAAGTTTGTTCTCGGTGGTAGAACTTAATACCGTAATGGCCCAGGTAGCGCCAAAAGCCAAAGCCGGTAATAAAAATAAGCCAGCGGCTAAAACCGCTATGTCCGGGAATCCTATTTTCCCGGGTTGGTATGCCGATCCGGAAGGAGCTATCTTTGGTAAACAATACTGGGTATTCCCGACTTACTCAGCGCCCTACAAAGACCAGATTTTTCTGGATGCGTTTTCTTCGCCGGATTTGGTAAACTGGCAAAAACACGCCCGCATTATAGATACTACCGCCGTTAAATGGGCAAAGAAGGCCATGTGGGCACCCGCGGTAATTGAGAAACAAGGCAAATATTATTTGTTTTTTGGTGCCAATGATATCCAAAACGATAAAACCGAAGTAGGCGGAATTGGAGTAGCGGTGGCCGATAACCCGGCCGGGCCTTATAAAGATTATTTAGGTAAACCTTTAATCGGGCAGATTGTGAACGGTGCCCAACCCATCGACCAGTTTGTATTTAAAGATAAGGATGGCCAGTATTATATGATTTACGGCGGCTGGCGGCACTGCAATATTGCCAAACTAAAACCCGATTTTACCGGCTTTATACCATTTGAGGATGGTACTACTTTTAAAGAAATTACGCCCGAAGGCTATGTAGAAGGGCCAACTATGTTTATCCGGAACGGTAAATATTATTTTATGTGGTCAGAAGGTGGTTGGGGTGGCCCGCATTATTCGGTTGCTTACGCCATTGCCGATTCGCCGTTTGGCCCTTTTAAGCGCATAAATAAAATATTGCAGCAAGACCCCGCCGTGGCAACCGGTGCGGGTCACCATTCGGTGCTGCAGGTGCCCAAAACCGATAGCTGGTATATTGTATACCACCGCCGGCCTTTAGGCGAAACCAATGCCAACCACCGTGTAACCTGCCTCGACGAAATGACCTTTGACGAAAAAGGCTACATTAATCCGGTGAAAATTACAAATACCGGGGTGGCACGCCGGCCATTAAAGTAGTAAATAAACCCTGAATTTATTTACTACTTAAGTGCCAGGCGTGTACTAAAATCCGGAATAACAACTCGGTTCAGGTTAAAATAGCTCAACAGCCAAATATTTTTGCTTGCTGCGCAAAGTTATTAAGCCTGCGGATGGCTATCTAACGAAATGCCATAATTGGAGAGGCTGGCGCGGAGTTGGGCTGGGTTTAGAAAATGGATGGCCTGGATGCCTATTTGCTCCGCAGCCTTTACGTTCCGAAGATTGTCATCAATAAACAAAGCTTCGGCGGGGTTTACCTGGTATCTGGTGAGCAGGGTTTGGTAAAAAGAGGCAAAAGGTTTACGGTCTTTCTCGGTACCCGATACCACAATGCCCTCGAACCAGTTTAAAAATTCAAAACGCTCCAAGGCAATCGGGAAAGTCTCGGCCGACCAGTTGGTAAGCGCTAATAATTTGTATTGATTACTGGCCCTTAATGCCGTCAGAATTTCAACGGTACCAGAAATTTCGCCGCCCAGCATTTCGGGCCAACGGGTATAAAAAGCCCGGATGTTAGCTTCGTGTTCGGGATACTGCGTTATTAATAATTCGGTAGCTTCCTGTAAAGATCTGCCGCCGTCCTGTTCTTCGTTCCAGGCTGGCGTGCAAATATTCTCCAGAAAGTGCTGCCTTTCGGTTTCATTGGTAAATATTTTCTGGTACAGGTAATTTGGGTCCCAGTCAATTAAAACCGCGCCCAAATCAAATATTATGGTATTAATCATTAAGTTCTATTTGGTTAAAAAAACAAAATTGCAGCTTTATTTATTAAATTGATAGTTGTAGCGCTTAAATTAAGCCTATTTTTTTAGTCATCTGGTATAATATTCGGTGGTACAGGTTAATCGTTGTTTACAATTAGCAGTAAAAGCTATTAGTAATGGCATTTGTTATAATATATAAACAGGCCATTTATTCTGATAGAAATATTGGTACCGATGTATGTGCGCCCGCCTTTTAGATATTGTAAGTAATATGCCGGTTGGTAATTGAGATATTCCACCTGAAAACATAAGCGGCTGTTTTAGGCCAGGTTATATTCAGAAAACATTTGATCCGATATAATCTGAATGAGGGAATATAGGTAAATTTTAATATTTTTACGTTAGCTAATTTACATTTTATTTTAACTTTTATACGATGGCAGAAAAGGAGAGGCCGTACAAAGAAACTACCATTGTAGACATTGCCCGGGAATTAAATGTTTCTAAATCTACTGTTTCACGGGCGCTCAAGAATCATCATTCTATCGGAGAAGTTACCAAAAAGGCGGTCCAGGATCTCGCCAAAAAGTATAATTACCACCCCAACGACATTGCTTCCAGCCTTTCTAAACGGTCGACCAAAACCATTGGTGTAATTGTGCCATTGCTTTCGCATTATTATTTCTCTACGGTAATTTCGGGTATTGAGGAGCTGGCTTACAAAGCGGGCTATAAAGTTATTATTTGTCAATCGGCCGAGTCTTACGAACGCGAAGTAATTGTTTCGCAAACGCTATTATCCAGTAAAGTAGATGGGTTGCTGGTGTCTGTATCGCGCGAAACAAAAAACGGTGATCATTTTAAAGCCTTTTTGCAGCGCAATATTCCGGTAATTTTCTTCGATCGGGTTTGCCCCGGCATAGAGGCCAGCAGTGTTATTATTGATGATTATCTGGGTGCTTTCACGGCCGTAGAACATTTAATAAAGCAAGGTTGCCGCAAAATAGCGCACCTGGCCGGGCCACCTCTGTTAATGATTAGCCAAAACCGGATAAATGGCTATAAAGATGCCCTTTTAAAATACGGTTTACCTGTTGATGAAGCGTTGATTGTAGATTGCGGAGCCGGGTTGGAGCAGGAGAATGGCCGGGAAGCTATCCAAAAAATGCTCGATACCGGTATTAAACCCGATGCTGTTTTTACGTTTTGCGACCCCTTGGCCATTGGGGCCATGGTAGCCTTAAAGGAAAATAATATTAGAATACCGGAGCAAACGGCGGTGGTTGGTTTTTGCGATGAGCCCATGGATACCGTAGTAGAACCGCAATTATCATCTTTGGTGCAACCGGCCTTTCAAATCGGCGAAACTGCAGCCGAAATATTCTTTCAACAAATTAAGAATAAGACCACTACCATTCAAAAAAAGGTGCTTACGACCGAGCTGATTGTAAGGGCCTCCAGCCAGTTTAATAAAAAAAATATTTGATTTTAAGGCGATAATTTTGAATAAATAAAAAAACTCTCTATAATTACGCAACCGGTTGCGTGTCTTGTTTACTATTTCTCAAGGTACTGGCTTTTATCGGAATTACATAGCCAGGTGTGGCTTAGCGGTTGCAATTTAAGCAGCCGGACAGGCAATTTTTTTGAAAGAGCTAAGGACGTGTTTCTTAGCCCAGCAAATATTTACTTAAATGCCAGATTGCAGTTAATTATTTTGGTTGGCTTTCAAAGTTCTTTTTTATTAATAACCCTTAACCACCACAATTAATGAAACACATCTTACAAAAAAGTGTGCTTTGGCCTTTGCACACGTATGCTAAAACGATACAGCAGCTGCTTTTTTGCTGTTTCGGCATAATTATGTTGCTGCTAACAACCCCTAGCAGTATTTACGCCCAGCAAATTAATATTACCGGCAAAGTAACCGACGAAAAAAATGTTGGGTTACCGGGTGTAACCGTTTTGATAAAAGGTACAACCAATGGCACGGCTACTGATGCTAATGGTAATTATTCTTTAAGTTCGCCAGCTGGCGGCGGTACTTTAGTTGTTTCTTTTATAGGTTATCTTACCCAGGAAATAGCCATTAATAACCGTACGGTAGTAAATGTGGTGCTGGCTCCCGATGCCAAAGCCCTGCAAGAAGTGGTGGTAGTAGGCTACGGTACCCAAACCAGAGAATCTATTACCGGTTCAGTGGCCACCGTAACCAGCAAGGACCTGGAAGCGGTACATGCCTCTACTGTAAGTGCAACCCTGGCGGGTAAGTTGCCGGGTGTTTCGTTCCGGATGCCCGATGGCCGGCCAGGTTCTAGTGCCAATGTGCAGATTCGGAATATGGGTACGCCATTATTTGTAATTGATGGCATTCAGCAAGATGCCGGTCAGTTTAATAATATTGCTCCCAACGATATCGAAAGTATTACCATCTTAAAAGATGCTTCGGCGGCTATTTATGGTTCCAGAGGAGCCAATGGGGTAGTGGTAGTAACCACCAAACGCGGAAAAACCGGTAGTAATCGGTTAAATATAGATGCTTATACCGGTTGGCAAAACTGGGCTCGTTTTCCTGAAACCGTAAATGCGTATGAATGGATGGCTGGTCGGGCCGATGCCGAAATGAACTTAAGTGGCCGAACCAGTATTACTCCAGCCGAATTAGAAAAATGGAAAGCTGGTACCGAAAAAGGTTACCAGAGTTTTGATTGGTACGATTTTATTATAAAACCAAATGCGCCCCTTAACTCTATTAATGTTAATGCGACCGGCGGTTCCGATAAAATTAAATATTATCTATCAGCAACCCGGTTAAATCAGCAATCGGTACTGGGGCGGGAGTTTACCTTTGGCCGGACTAATATTCAGTCGAACGTAGATGCCAATATTACCGAAAAGCTTAAAGTGGGAGTACAAATAAACGGCCGGATTGAAACCCGCGAGAACCCGGGCGTACCGGGCGGCGATGATTATTGGGCGCCCCGGTTTGCGCTTTTCCGGAACCGGCCAACCGAACGGCCTTATGCCAACGATAATCCGGCTTATGTAAACGATATAGGGCATAACGACACCAATTGGGGTATTTTAAATAAAACCATCTCGGGCTATTTGCAAGATGACTGGCGGGTACTGCAAGCTAATTTTAACGGCGAATACCAACTGCCTATCAAAGGGCTTTCCATAAAAGGCTTGTACTCTTATTATTTGGCCGACCACGTATTGGATATCCACGAATATACCTATGATGCGTATACCTACCGGGAAGCAACCGGAATTTATGAAAGAACTGGTGGCAGTACCAACCCTTACCGCGAAAGACAGACCGGTAAAGTTTATACTACCACGGCCCAGGGACAATTGAATTACAACAACACCTTTGGTAAACACACCATTGGCGCCACCTTTGTAACCGAAAGACTAACCCGCCGCGAAACCAATATTCATGTTCATTCGGTACCTAAAACCAATGTGCTCCCGCTTATTCTGTTTACAGATATTGATACTTATAACGATTCAGATAACCAGCAAGCCCGGATGGGTTATGTGGCCCGGATTAATTATAATTTTGCCGATAAGTATTTCTTAGAATTAGGCGGCCGCAGAGATGCTTCCTGGAAATTTATTTCAAATAAAAGATGGGGTAATTTCCCGTATGCCTCGGCCGGCTGGCGTATTACCGAAGAAGGCTTCTTTAAAGGTTTAGGAATTAATGCCTTAACCGACCTTAAATTACGGGCTTCTTACGGCGTATCTGGTGATGATGATGTAAGCGGACTGGGGCCTTTTGATTATATTGTGGGTTATAGATATCCCGCTGGTACTACCATTCTGGACGGCAATGCCGTTACTGGTGCTGTTCTAGATCGGCCAGTACCCATTACTAACATTAGTTGGTTTACAAGAAAACTTACGAACGTAGGTTTAGATTATGCCTTGTTTAATGGTAGAATAGGGGGTTCTGTTGAATATTTTTACGGCAAACGTACTGGTTTAACACAACAAAGATATGATGTTTTAGTACCGAGCGAATTAGGCTATTCTTTGCCAAATGAAAACTTAAACTCTGATGCCCAAATGGGCGGCGAAGCCTCCCTGAATTATAATGCCACTGCCGGAAAGCTAAACTTTAGCATTGGAGGCAATATTTCTTACTCCCGGCACAGATTTTTAGAATCGTATAAACCCCGTTTCGCCAACTCCTGGAACCATTACCGGAATTCAGGCGAAGACAGATGGACTGGTTTATTCTGGGGGTACCAAATCGATGGACAGTTTCAGTCGCAGGAGCAAATCAATAACTATCCGGTAAACATTGATGGCCAGGGTAACAGAACCTTACTGCCCGGTGATTTAATCTATAAAGATTTAAATGAAGACGGTAAAATTGATGGTTTCGATGAAAGACCTATTGGATTCCCCAGAGACCGGAACCCTATGGTTAATTTCGGTTTAAATTTTACTGCTTCTTATAACAACTTCGATTTCAGAGCCGATTTCTCCGGCGGTGCCGGCTATTCTTATCTGCCTGAATGGGAATTAAGAATTCCGTATCAGAATACCGGTAATTTAACCAAAGTATTTTATGAAGACCGGTGGCACCGCGAAGATCCCTTTAACCTGGATAGCCCCTGGGTGCCCGGTAAATATCCGGCTTTGCGCTTTAACGAAGGCGGCCATAGCAATGTAAACCGGCAATCTGATTTTTGGTTAATAAATGCCAAGTACCTGCGGGCCCGCACCCTCGAAATAGGCTATACCTTACCGCAAGGGTTACTAAGCCGGATTAAAATACAAAGAGCCCGGTTCTACTTAAACGGTTATAACTTGTTTGCTATTGATAATGTGGGGCATCTGGGCGTAGATCCGGAGATTCTGGATACCAATGGTTTGCAGTATCCGCAGAATAAGTTTGTAAACCTGGGGGTAAATCTTTCTTTCTAAAAATCAGAATTAGCAAAATGAAAAAATATATTTATATACTGTTTGCCGGCCTGCTGGTAAGTAATTCGGCCTGCGATAACGATAAATTTTTAGATAAAGAACCAACCAATATTCTGCTAAATGACCAGATTTGGAAAGATAAAACGTTAGTCTTATCTGTATTAGGTAATCTTTACGGTCGTTTCCCGGATTTGCAAAGCACCGAAAACTGGTGGGATTATACCAATTTTGATGAAGCATTTGCCTCGGCTGCGGGTGATTATGGGCGCCATAGAAACACGGAGTATGGTTATGGCGATTGGGGTATGTGGGATTATGGTTATATCCGTGAAATAAATGTTTTTATTCAAAGGATTGAGGCCGCTACGGAGCTTACAGAGGCCGACAGGGCACAATTCTTGGCCGAAGCCCGTTTTATCCGGGCAGGGGTTTATTTTGAGCACGTAAAAAGAATGGGCGGAGTGCCTTTAATCTTAGAACCTTTATCTTATGATTTCAGCGGCGACCCCTCTTACCTGCGGCATCCTAGAGCTAAAGAACACGAAGTGTATGATTTTGTTATAAAAGAGTTAGAGGAAATAAAAGGTATATTACCTAATAGCGTTAATAACAAAGCCAGGGCTACCAAAGGAGCAGCTTTAGCCATGCAGGCGCGGGCAGCCTTATATGCCGGTTCTATAGCTAAATATGGTGCCTCTACGCCCCAGGTTACTTTACCCGGCAACGAAGTAGGTATTCCGGCCAATATGGCTACCGGCTATTACCAGAAAGCTTTAAGCGCAGCCCAGGAAATAATGCCTTTAGGTTATGCTTTGTACCAGAAAAAGCCCGATTTAGGCGAAAATTTTGCTAGCATCTTTTATGACAAAGCCAATAACCCCGAAGCTATCTGGGTAGAGGATTTTAAGTTAAGAACTGGTAAAACTGTAGGCTTTACCGTTGAAAACCAACCACGTTATCAATCAGAAGAGCAGCAAGGGGGGCGGTTAAATCCATCGTTAAATTTGGTGCAATCTTTTGAGAAACTAGATAATACTTTTGCGCCCCTGCCCATTACAGATGCCAGCGGTAATTTAATTCATTATAACAACCCGACTGATTTATTTGCCGGCCGCGATGCCCGGCTGTACGGTACGGTAATATTGCCAGGAACCCAGTTTAAAGGCAAAGAAGTAGATATTTGGGCCGGCTATATGCGCCCGAATGGTACTGTTATTACGTCTAACAACATAGGCGGCCAAGCTGATATAAATGGTGATAACGTGAATGAGCAGGTTGTTGGTTTTAGCGGGCCGATTGATGGTTTAGAGTTTACCGCCCAAACCGGATTTTACGTGCGCAAATACTTGGATCCAGCTGCTGGTTCCGGACAGATTGGAACCCGGAGCGAAGTTTGGTGGGTGCGCTACCGGTACGCCGAAGTATTATTAAACGCAGCAGAAGCTGCCTTTGAATTAGGACAACCCGAGCTAGCGGCCCAATACATGAACCAGGTGCGGGCACGGGCCGGCTTAACTACGCCACTCACGCCTGCCCAAATTACTTTCGACCGCATTGTGCACGAAAGAAAAGTAGAATTGGCTTTTGAAGGTCACCAACTGTTTGATATGAAGCGTTGGCGATTAGCCCACGTGGTTTGGAATGGTAATCGGATGACAGCTTCGGATTTAACCACCAACATTGGTAAGGCCGATAAAACCAGTACGATGCCTTTTGGTTTGTGGCCTTATAAATATTTGTCAAATCCAGCCAATCCAACCAACAACGATTGGGTATTCCGGATTGTATTGCCCAACCCAGTTACCAATCCAGATCGGTTCCGGTTAGGGAATTACTATTCTCAAATTGGTGATGGTATTATTAGTAACAACCCTTTAATTGTGCGGCAGCCTAATCAGTAAGCATTAACTCTAAAAAGGAAATCACAAAATGAAAAATAAGATTATTGCCCTGCTTTGTTTTGCTTTAGGTCTTGGTTTAGCCTCTTGCGAAACCGATAACTATGAGGCACCCCAGTCTAAACTAGAAGGTAGAATTGTTTATAAAGGCGAACCCATAAATGTTGGCTACAACGAAGTAAATATGCAGCTTTGGGAACCGGGTTGGCAACTTAAAAGTGCTATAAACGTGGCCGTAGATCAGGATGGTTCTTATTCGCAACTGCTTTTTAATGCCCAGTACAAATTAATTATTCAACCGGCGCAAGGACCATTTCGATCCATTAAAAACGATGTTACCCAGTCTGATACCATTTTGGTTGATTTAAAAGGAAACCAGGTTTTAGACATTGAGGTGATGCCTTACTACATGATCCGGACTCCCCAACTAGCCAGTTCGGGCCAGAATGTAACGGCCAACTTTAAGTTAGAAAAAATTATTACCGATGCCAATGCCCGGAACGTGGAACGGGTATCTTTATACATAAATAAAACGATGTTTGTAGACAGAGGTAGTAATATTGCTTTTCGGGATTTAAGCGGCGGCAGTTTAACCGACCTGAATAATATAAGCTTAAGTGCTACCGTGCCAGCTATTGTGCCCGCCCAGAATTATGTTTTTGCCCGGGTAGGCGTTAAAATAGTGGGCGTAGAAGACATGTTATATTCACCCGTACAAAAAGTTCAGCTTTAAATTTAAAACAAGATAGTATCGGCCACGAGCCACCCGGTGTTTTACTTTTCTCCGGGTGGCTCTGGCTAACTTTTGCAATATTTTTAAATATTGCGCTGGCACTTGATTTTACCCTATGCCCACCACAAATATTTTTAACATGAATAAATTGTATTATTTCTGGCTAGTACTTATTTCGCTTGGTTTTAACAGTTGTACAAACAAGACCAGCACCAGCGGAAGCGGTACCGCCACCAATAGTAGTAAACAAAACAGTCCTCGCCGGGCCGAACTCCTTTTTTTAGGCCATAACAGCAAACACCACGATTCGGGTAAATACGCGCCCTGGCTAGCTACCGCCTTGTTTAAAGACGGTATAAATATTACCTATACCGTAGACCTGAACGACCTGAACCAGGAAAACCTAAGCAAATACGATGGCTTAATAATTTATGCCAATCACGATAATATTTTGCCGGCCCAGGAAGCCGCTTTAAAAGAATTTGTGGAGGGTGGTAAAGGTTTAATTCCCTTGCATTCGGCGGCGGGATGCTTTAAAAATTCGCCCTGGTATATTCAAACAGTAGGTGGGGCTTTTAAATCGCACGGTACCGGTACGTTTACCCCCACTATTGTAAAGAAAAATCACCCGGTAATGCAGGGTTTAACCGAGTTCTCTACCTGGGACGAAACCTACGTGCACCAGAACCTAAACAAAGATATGACGGTGCTCATGACCCGCACCGAAGGCAGTACCCAGGAACCGTACACGTGGGTACGCAACCAAGGCAAAGGCCGCGTATTTTATACTGCTTACGGCCACAACGACAGCACCTGGACCAATCCGGGCTTTTTAAAACTGGTTAAAAACGGTGTGTTTTGGGCCGTTGGCGACAAGGTGCAGGAGCTGGTAAAGAAATTAAATATTCCGAATGTAGATATTTATGCTCCGGCCAATATTCAGATTTCGGATTTTACCAAACGCTACGAGGTACCTAAAATGCAGGAAGCCTTGCCGACAACCGAGGCACAAAAATTAATTCAGGTACCCGTAGATTTTGAAATAAAGTTGTTTGCCGCCGAGCCCGATATTACTAACCCAATCCACATGGCCTGGGACGAGCGGGGCCGCTTGTGGGTAGTTGAATCGGTAGATTACCCCAATACTTTTGTAGAAACCGATGGCCTGGCCAACGACCGCATTAAAATTTGCGAAGACACCAACGGCGATGGCAAAGCCGATAAGTTTACCGTGTTTGCCGATAAGCTGAATATTCCCACCAGTATGGTTTTTGCCAATGGCGGCGTAATTGTTTCTATGGCGCCGCATTTTGTTTTCCTGAAAGATACCAACGGCGACGACAAAGCCGATGTGCGGGAAAATATTATTACTGGTTGGGGCAAAAACGATACCCATGCAGGGCCATCAAACTTACAATATGGTTTCGATAATAAAATCTGGGGCGTATTGGGGTATTCGGGCTTTAATGGTACTGTAGGCGGCAAAACCATGAGCTTTGGGCAAGGACTTTACCGGTTTACGCCCGATGGCAAAGACCTGGAATATTTAGCCTCATCGAGTAATAATACCTGGGGCTTAGGGTTCTCGGAAGATAATAACGTGTTTATTTCTACGGCTAATAACACCCACAGCGCTTTTTACTCTATGCCGGCCCGGTACATGCAAAGAAATTTGCCTCCGGCGGTTGCGCAAAATACAAATCAGAATACGGGGCAGCCAGTCCTAGCGCAACCTATTCAGAAAATAGACGGCCACTACGATGCGCACGCCATGACCCCTAATTTACGGCAGGTAGATGTGGTAGGTGGTTTTACGGCTGCGGCCGGGCACCATTTGTATACGGCCCGTAATTTCCCGAAAGAGTACTGGAACCGCATTGCTTTTGTAACCGAACCCACGGTACGCCTGGTGCACAACGCCATTATAGAACCCAAAGGCGCGGGTTTTACCGAAAAAGATGGCTGGAACCTGATGGCCAGTTCCGACGAATGGTTTGGCCCGGTGCACGCCGAAGTAGGTCCGGATGGAGCACTTTGGGTAGCCGACTGGTATAATTTTATTATTCAGCACAATGTGTTTGTACCGGCTCAGGCCCCTTCGCGCATGGTACTGCCCTTTACGGAGCAGCCGCACGGCCAAGGCAATGCTTTCCAAAGCCCGCTGCGCGATATAAATTTTGGGCGGGTTTACCGGGTAGTTTATAAAAAAGCAAAGCCCTCCGAAAATCTGAAACTATCTAAAAACGATTTACCTGGTTTGCTGGCGGCTTTAGAAAACGACAATATGTTCTGGCGGTTAACGGCCCAGCGCTTACTCGTAGAATCTAAAAACCAGGCGGCCTTACCCGGCTTATATAAAATAATAAATAACCCGCGGGTAGATGAAATTGGCCTGAACGCGCCGGCCGTGCATGCCTTGTGGACCCTGCAGGGTTTAGGTGCCTTAAATGGTAGCAATTCCGAGGCCGAGCAGGTAGTTACCAAGGCTTTAGCGCACCCGGCCGCCGGCGTAAGAAAAGCCGCCATTGAGGTTTTGCCGGCAAACCAAAGTGCGGCTGCTTTGCAGAAAAATAACCTCCTGCACGATCCTAATTTAAACGTCCGGATGAATGCTTTATTGGCTATGGCGGCTTTACCGGCCTCCGACGAGCTGGGCCGCCAGGTGTATGAAGCCAGCTTAAAACCCGAGAACGAAGCCGATGAATGGTTGCCTAAAGCATTATTAGCGGCCGCTATTACCCACGAAAAAGGTTTTATGGCGGCAGCCGGTAAAAGCCCAGTCGGCAGCGAATCGGCCCAGCCCTTAAAACTCACCGACCGGATCATGAAAGCATTGAACCAGGAAGTATATGCTTTGCCCCGCAGAGGTAACCTGACTTTTCCGCCGGATGTAAGCAACAAAGAAATATTAATTAAAGGTACCATTAGCAAAGGCAACCGCGATTTACAAGGCGTAATTATGGCGCAGGGCGGCAAAGATGCCGGTTATGGTATGTACATCCAGGGTAATAAATTAAACTTGGTGGTAAACCAGGGCGGTAAAACCTATAAAGCAACTACGCCCGCTGTACCCGAAAAATTTGATTTTGTGGGCCGGGTGGCCGCTAACGGGGCGCTAAGCATTGAACTGGATGGCAAGCTGGTTGCGCAAGCCAAGGCCCCGGGGTTATTTACCCAACCTTTAACCCAAAGCTTACGCACTGGTCAGGATTTTGAAAACGAAAACAAAATAGGTACCTACGAAGGTGCATTTGCCTTAGCCGGAAATATTCAGAATGCCGCTTTGGAATTAAAAAGGCCAACGGCCGCCACTGCATCGGCTAATGGAAAGAAAACAAATGGTACTGCTAAAGTCGGGCAAAAAACAGTTCAGGCTACCCCGCCCATTACCATCAACATGAAAGTGGTAGAACATCTGATGCAGTTTGACAAAAAGCAAATAACCATTAAAGCCGGCCAAAAAGTAACCATTAACCTGGAAAACCCCGATGGCATGCAGCACAACCTAGTTATTATCAAACCCGGTACCCTCCAGAAAGTAGGCGCAGCGGCCGATGCTTTGGCCCGGGACCCGAACGGCGCAGAAAAAAATTATGTGCCGCAAGTACCCGAAGTGTTGTGGGCCACCAAGCTCCTGAATACCGGCGAAAGCTACACTTTAGAATTTACGGCGCCCGCCACACCCGGCGACTACGTGTTTGTTTGTACTTTCCCGGGGCACTGGCGCGGCATGAACGGCATTATGCGGGTAACCAAATAAACCAAAGGTTACCACAATAATGAGTCTTTTAACAGGTATTTCTTCGCTTAAGAAGTAGCCTGTAAGTGGCTGGTATTCAAAAATTAACCTTAATTTATCAACCCTATTGGTTTTAAATAAAAAAAGCAACTATCCACCATGAAGCATATTTCTGTATTTTCTCTCTGCCCGCCAATTAAAACCTATTTTTGGCTGGTATTACTGGTATTAAGCGGCGCTATCTTTTCGAGTTGTAAAGTTAACTCGGCGGGTGGCGGTAAAAACGCTAAAGGTATTCGAATTTTAATGGTAGGCGGGGGCTCTTCCCATGATTTTGACCAGTGGTATAAACAGGTAGATGCCGCCACCTTGCGGCAAAATGGTTTCGCCACGGTAAGATATACGAATATTACCGATTCTATTGATGTTTACCTGCGCGATGCCGACGTGCTTTATTTGGTTAATAATCACCCCATCAATCGGCCGGAGGTACGTAAGGCTATTTTTGATTTTGTAAATGCCGGCAAAGGCCTGGTTTTAGGCCATGCGGGTATGTGGTACAACTGGCGCGATTGGCCGGAATTTAATACCCAGATTGTAAGCGGCGGCTCGCGCGGCCACGACCGGTACGGCAGCTTTGAGGTAACGGTTAATAACACCAATCATCCGGTTACCCAGGGCGTAGAACCTAAATTTACTTTAAAAGACGAACGCTATTATTACGTACCCGACCCGCAGGGGCCAGGGGTAGAAGTGCTGGCCAGCTCCAGTGTGGCGGGTTCCGATAAAATATTCCCCTCAGTATTTGTGGTAAAGCACCCCCAAGCCCGCATTGTGGGCTTAGCCTTGGGCCACGACGCCGAGTCGCATAATTTGCCGGCTTACCAAACGCTGCTGCGCAATGCCGTAAAGTGGGTGGCCAAAAAGTAAGCACACAGTTCCTGAAGCAAGCCGGCCGGGGCACTTTAAAAGCCCGGTACCGGATGTCTATTCACCAAAATAATTCTCTATAACTTTTTAAATATTAAAATAGCATGGATCAGAAAAAAATCACCGTTGTAATTGTGGGTATGGGTTTTGGTAAAGAATTTATTCCTATTTACCAGAGCCATCCTAACATTAAAGCTGTAGGAATTTGCACCCGCAACCAGGATACGTTAGACGAGTTAGCCACTAAATATAACCTGGATAGAAATTTATGTTTCCAGAATTTTGAGGATGTACCGGGCCGGGAAGATGTAGATGCTATTCATATTGTAACACCGGTGCCCGAACATGCCCGCATGACCCTGGCCTCGCTTAACGCCAACAAACATACCGCTTGCACCATACCCATGGCCATGACTGTAGAAGATTGCCAGGCCATTGTAGATGCCAAGCGCAAATCGGGTAAAGTGTACATGATGATGGAAACCGCCCTGTATACCCGCGAATTTTTATACGGTTTGCAACTGGCCGAAAGCGGCCAGTTGGGGAAAATTCAGTTTGTAAGAGGGTCGCATATCCAGGATATGAGCATGGAAGGCTGGGCCGAATATTGGAAAGGTTTTCCGCCGATGCTAAATGGTACCCACGCTATTTCGCCGTTGTTGCGCATAAACAATACCAAAGCCGAAAGTGTGGTTTGCCACGGCTCCGGCCGGCTAAGCGAAGATTTAGCCAAACGCTATAATGCGCCTTATGCTGTAGAAACCGCCACTTTTACCTTAAAGAATTCGGATGTGGTAGCCGAAGCTACCCGTTCTTTGTTTGATGTAGTACGCCAGTACCGCGAAAGCTACGACGTGTACGGTACCAAAATGTCGTTTGAGTGGGAGCAACTCCAGGACGAGCACCATGTAATATTTGATGGCGGCGAAAACGCCCGGCGCATAGATGTACCCGATACCGATGAAATGCTGATTCCGGAAATTGCGAATTTTACCAAAAGAGAAAAAATAGACGATCCCAATCACGTATCTTTCTTACAAGGTGCCGGTCACGGCGGTTCGCATCCGCATCTGGTACAAGAGTTTATAGCTGCCATTGTAGAAGGCCGTAATTCGGCGGTAGATGCCGATGTAGCCGCTAATTATACCTGTGCTGGTATTTGCGCCCACGAATCGGCCATGAATAATGGTAAACGGATTTTTATTCCTGATTTTGAACTAACAGAGCAACCCGTAACCGAAAGAGCTTCTGAACTGGAAGTTTAAACCGGTACCGGCGAGAATGGGTTTTTCCCATTCTCGCTTTTTAATATTTAATTACATACAGGGCCGTTAAGGGTGAAAATCAAGTTAAAATCATGGCAAAATATTAATCGCCACGTGCTTTTAAGCTACCCTTTAAACCCGCATATTCTCTAATTCTATATGATTAAATTTGGCGCCAGTACTTTTATTTGGGTATCTCCTTTTACCACTAACGATATAAATTTAGCTTATAAATTAAAGGACATGGGCTACGATATTTTAGAAGTAGCCGTAGAACAAAAAGAGTTGATAGATTGGCCGCAGCTGAAAGCTGTAGCGGCCCAAACCGGTTTACAAATTACCATTAGCGGTGCGTTTGGTCCCGACCGCGATATTTCCAGCGACGACCCGGCGGTACGGGCACAAGGCTTAAATTATATTATCGACTGCGTTAAAATTGCTGCCGATATGGGTAGCCCCGTTTTTACCGGACCGGTATACTCAGCGGTAGGCAAAACCCGGCTGGTTACCCCCGACCAGAAACAGCAGGAAAGAACCTGGTGCATTGAAAATTTGCTTAAAGCCGCCGAAGTGGCGGCCCAGTACGGCGTAGTAATCGGGGTAGAGCCTTTAAACCGCTTTGAAACCGATATGATTAATACCGTAGACCAGGCCCTGGCTTTGGTGAAAGAAATTAATCACCCCCACATAAAAATTGCCTTAGATACCTTCCATAATAATATCGAAGAAAAAAATATTCCGGCGGCTATCCGCAAAATTGGCAAAGACCTTTTGTGCCACGTGCAGGGCAACGAAAGCGACCGGGGCACGCCCGGTACCGGCCACCTGGACTGGCTGGGAATAAAAGAAGCCTTATCTGATATTGGCTACGAAGGCGCTATTGTAATCGAAACGTTTGGGGCACCTTCTAAAGAACTGGCCAAAGCAGCCTGTATCTGGCGGCCCTTAGCCAATAGCGCCGATGAACTGGCGCAGGAAGGACTCGCGTTTTTTAAGCAATTATTTGCATCAGCCCCGCTAAATAAAAGTAAATCAGCGCAGCAATATGTAACCAAATAATACCCTGTTCAGCATTCCTCTTTTAAAGATTTGCAGAAGCACTAAACCAACTAACTTCCCAAATGAAAAAAATATTCTTCGTGCTGTTTCTCTTAATTATGAGCAACCTGGTTGGGGCCCAGGTGCCGGTAGATTTAGCTAAATTAAATAAAAAAGGTGGTACGCTGGCTTTAATTAAAAATAACCGCCTGGAAGTAAGCTGGCCAACCAGTTCCTCCGAGAAAGGCAAAATAACCCTTAATCTGGAGAAAGGTCGGCCGCTGTTTAGCAGTATTCAGTTAACCGAAGCCGGGGTTTACCAGGAAATTGCAACGGACCTGGAACCGGCCTTTGTACTTACCCAAGGCAAACGCGATTTAATATCGCAAAACGGTTGGAATATTTTTTTTGATAAAACCGCTTACCTGCCGCACCAATCGTTTGCCGTAAACCTGAATAAACAAAAAGTAAGCGTTGTGAGCGAAGGTGCCCGTACCCATCTGCTCATTCCGGAAGTAAAAGCCGGTGACTTTACGGGTTACCTGGATATTACTTTGTATAAAAACAGTCCTTTAATAAATATTGCAGCAGTGGTTTCTACACCTAAAGATTCGGTGGCTATTATTTACGATGCGGGTTTGTTAAACAAAGGTACCCTCTGGGAACAGGTAGTCTGGTCCGATACCGATAACTTTATCCGGTCGGACAAGGTAGAGCCGCAGACCGAAAGCCAAAGCCTGGCGGTTAAGTACCGGACCATTGTGGGCGAAAGTAAAACGGGCAGTTTGGCCGTGTTTCCGGCCCCGCACCAATATTTTTATCCTTTAGATAATGCCTATAATTTAAAGTTTACCTGGCACGGAAAAAACAACCGGGGCTTATTGCCAGAGTATGGTATTGGTATTCGGCAGGAACTACTAGGCGATAACCGGTATGTGCCCTGGTTTAATGCCCCTCCGCAAACCCAGCAACGTCTGAATTTCTTTTGCCTGCTTAGTACCCAAACTGATGGCAAAGTGCTAACCGATGTAAAGCGATTTACGAACAACGACGCTTACCGGGTTCTGCCGGGTTACTACACCATGGCCAGTCATTTCCATACCGAACATATTGATGATGTGCTCACGCGCAAACCGTTGCCGGAAATGCCGGGCCACGTAAAAGCTTTGCGCAACACGGGCGTAAATATTATGCACCTCGGCGAGTTTCATTTGGCCGGCAATCCGCGCGATTTGGGTCCTCGCCGGTTGCCCGAGTTTAAAAAAATGTTCGAAGAATGTGCCCGTTTATCGGGTGGTAATTTCCTGATGCTGCCCGGCGAAGAACCCAATAGTTATTTTGGTGGCCACTGGATGAATATTTTTCCCAAACCCGTTTACTGGATAATGTCGCGCGGGCCGGGATTGCCCCTGGTAGAAGAGGTGCCGGGTTATGGCAAAGTTTACCGCGTAGGCAGCAAAGAAGATTTGCAACAATTACTGGTCGCTGAGAAAGGTTTGGCCTGGACGGCCCATGCTCGCACCAAAGGCTCTACGGGTTTTCCAGATAAATACAAAAACGAATCCTTTTTTAAATCGAATCAATTTTTAGGCGCTGCCTGGAAAGCCATGCCGGCCGACTTATCGCAACCCCGCTTAGGCAAACGGGTGCTGGATTTAATGGACGATATGGCCAACTGGGGCGAAAAAAAATATGTGATTGGCGAAGCTGATGTTTTTAAAATTGAGCCCGATTACGAACTATATGCCCACATGAACATCAATTACCTGGAACTGGATAAACTACCCAAATTCTCGGATGGCTGGCAACCCATTTTAGATGCCCTGCAGCAAGGCAAGTTCTTTGTTTCGACCGGCGAAGTTTTATTGCCAACTTTTCGGGTAAACGGTCAGAAGTCGGGCGAAACGGTCACGCTAGATAAAAGTGGTAAAGCCGAAATACAACTGGAAGTAGACTGGACGTTTCCGTTAAATTTTGCCGAAATTATTTCGGGCGATGGCAAAGAGGTTTATCGCCAAACCATTGATTTAAATAATACCGAAGCCTTTGGCCGGCAAAAATTTACGTTTACGCCTAACTTAAAAAACCGGAAGTGGGTGCGGGTAGAGGTGTGGGATACGGCTGCCAACGGCGCTTTTACACAATTTGTTTGGCTAAATTAATCTTTAAAGAAACAAATTTTAAAGCGGCATAAACGGCTGCTTTGGTTGGGCTCTATCATTAAATTTGCGGCAATCGGTAAAAACTAGTGCTTTCCCAATATAATTTTTAGGAATAAATAAGGGATTAAACCTAAAAGAACGCTTATAACCCAAATTCATAATTTCTAATTTTTAATTTGGCGAAGCACTAGGCTGTACCTTTAATCCCGATAAGATTATCTAAAAAGAGCGTTTACAAGACGCCAACATTTACATGAGATTGAGCTTTCCTTTCCGGTTACTGATTAAGAGCCTTTTGCTTATCTTTTTTAACGCCAGCTACTTAACCCTGGTTTGGGCTCAGGAAAAAGAAGGGATAAGCCCCAAAAATATTCACTTGGCCGACCCCACTATTTTTTACCACAGCGGGGTGTATTATTTATACGGTACCGTAGAAGGCAATGCCGGCCAGGGTTTCCAGGTGTATACCTCTACTGACTTAAAAGTCTGGGAAGGCCCCAAAGGTGTAAGGGCAGGTTTTGCTTTAAGCAAAGCCGATGCTTTTGGCGATAAAGGTTTTTGGGCACCGCAGGTATTTTATTACCGGCAAAAGTTTTACATGGCTTATACCGCCAACGAACAAATTGCCATTGCCAGCAGCAATAGCCCCTTGGGTCCCTTTATCCAAATCGAGAAGAAAGCCTTGGCGGCTCCCGTAAAGCAAATTGATCCTTACGTTTTTATTGACGATGATGGTAAAATTTACCTGTACCACGTACGGCTAACCGAAGGTAACCGGCTTTTTGTTGCCGAAATGAATCCTGATTTTTCGGGTATAAAACCCGAAACGTTGCGCGAATGCATAACGGCCGTAGAACCCTGGGAAAATACCGCCCGCGCGCCCTGGCCGGTTGCGGAAGGACCTTCGGTATTAAAGCACCAAGACCAATATTATTTTATTTATTCGGCCAACGATTTCCGGAACCCCGATTATGCAGTTGGTTATGCGGTTAGCAATAACCCCTTTGGCCCCTGGCAAAAATTTGCCGGAAACCCTTTTATTAGTAAAGCCAATCTGGGTTTTAATGGCACCGGCCACGGCGACTTCTTTAAAAACAAAAAAGGGCAGTTATTTTATGTGTTGCATACCCATAACAGCCAAACCCAAGTAGGTCCGCGCAAAACCGCTCTGGTAAAAATGCGCTTCGCGCCCGATAAAACCACCGGGAAAGATAAATTAGTAATCGACGAAAAAAGCTATTACTACCTTCCGCTTAAATCAACCTCCCATAAATAACAACTGGCTTTAACCATGAGAATAGTAGTTGGCGGTATTTTGTTTTTTTCTTTGCTGGGCTTTGGTGGCTGGTTAGGGAACAATCGGTTTACCGCAAACCCAGTGTTGCCGCCGCCAGACAATCGTCCCAATATTATTTTAATTCTGGCCGATGACTTAGGTTTTTCGGATATTGGTTGCTACGGCAGCGAAATTAATACCCCTAATATTGATTATTTAGCGAGTAATGGCTTAAGGTTTTCCCGGTTTTACAATACCTCGCGGTGTTGCCCCACCCGGGCGGCCTTGTTAACGGGGCAGTACAACCACCAGGCCGGCATTGGCCAAATGACCGAAGACCGGCACGAACCGGGTTACCGGGGCCACCTGACTGAAAACACGGTTACCCTGGCCGAAGTTTTAAAAGCCGCCGGTTACCGTACAGGTATGGTGGGCAAGTGGCACGTATCCAATACGGTAGTACAAAGCACGCCGCAGGCCCAGTTAGATTGGCTAAACCATAAAACCGAATATCCTGCTTTTTCGCCGTTGGCACAGTACCCAACCCAACGGGGCTTCGAGAAATATTATGGCAATATTTGGGGCGTTGTTGATTTTTTCGATCCGTTTAGCCTGGTTAGTGGCACTACTCCGGTTAAAGAAGTGCCTAAAAATTATTACCATACCACTGCCATTACCGATACCACCGTTGCTTATATTAAAGCTTTTAGCCAAGAGAATAAGCCTTTTTTCCTGTACGTGGCCCACACGGCACCGCATTGGCCTTTACACGCCTTACCCGAAGATATTCAAAAATACAAAAATACGTACCATGTAGGCTGGGATGCCATTCGGGAAAAACGGTACCAGAAACTTGTAAAATTAGGTCTCATCGATCCGGTTAAAAGCCCTTTGTCGCCCCGGATAAACAATGAACTTAGCTGGGAGAACAATCCGGATAAGGAATGGGATGCCCATGCCATGGCAGTTCACGCGGCCATGATCGACCGCATGGATCAGGGTATCGGTAAAATGATTCAGGCTTTAAAAGCAACAGGTAAGTTAGAGAATACCCTTATTATGTTTTTAAGCGACAACGGGGCCAGCCCCGAAGATGCCGCCCGCTATGGTCCCGGCTTCGATAGGCCTAACCAAACCCGCGACGGCCAGAAAATAATTTACCCCGTTGATAAAAAAACACTGCCCGGCCCCCAGACTACGTTTGCCTCTATTGGGCAGCGCTGGGCCAATGTAGCCAATACGCCGTACCGCATGGCCAAAGCGCAATCTTACGAAGGAGGTATTCATACGCCAATGGTGGTTTTCTGGCCCAAAGGTATCAGGGTTAAAAAAGGCAGCATTACCCACCAGGAAGGCCACGTTATGGATTTTATGGCTACTTTTACGGAAATAGCACAGGCCCAATATCCGGATACTTACGCAGGCCGCCGCATTTCGCCGCTGCAAGGCAAGAGCTTGTTGCCGATATTTAAAGGTAAAACCCGGCCTGGCCACGAGGCCCTGTACAACGAGCATTTTGGCACCTGTTATGTTCGGGCCGATGGCTGGAAATTAGTAGCCGAAAACAACCAGAAATGGCATTTATACCAAATTCAGAACGATGGCACCGAGTTAAAAGACCTGGCCGCACAATACCCGGAAAAAGTAAAAGCGCTGGAAGCTAAATGGCAAAAGTGGGCCCAGGAAAATAAAGTATCTCCGGCATCAAAAAAATAAAATAATTACGCTTACCCAATTTTATGAAAAAGCTTGCCTTTGTTTTACTATTCTTTCAATGCTATTTTTTAACCGGCGCTGCCCAAAACTTGCGGGCTCCGGCTTACCCGTTAATTACCCACGATCCGTATTTTAGTATCTGGTCTTTTGGTGATAACCTGAACCAAACCCCCACTAAACACTGGACCGGGCAAAACCAGGATTTGGTTGGGCTGATAAAAGTAGACGGCAAGGTTTACCAGTTAATAGGTACGGCCCCCACCCAGGTAGAAGAAATATTGCCCACCGCCGAAAAAGGAGCTTACCCGGTGCAATACCGCTACGATAATCCCGGGCTAGGCTGGGAAAAGCCAACTTTCAGCGATAAAAACTGGTCTACGGGGACTGCTCCTTTTGGCGATGGCGCCGGAAGCAATACTTTACGGCCCCGCACACCTTACAACAAAGAGGTTTGGTACCGCCGGGAGTTTGACCTGAAAAAAACGTCTTTCGAAAACTTGCAATTGAATATTAGTTACGACGATAAAACCGAAGTTTTCCTGAACGGGGTGAAAGTTTTTGAAAACCCCGGTTATACGTTGCAATACGTAAAGCGGCCATTGCCAGCCGAAGCCATTAAAAGCCTGAAGCCCGGCCGCAATGTACTGGCCGTACATACCACCAATACTGCCGGCGGGGCCTATATTGATGCCGGTTTAGTAGATGAACACCCGCTGCTTAAAACCGAAAACGCCTTGCAAAAATCGGTAGTGGCTACGGCTACCCAAACGGCTTATACGTTTACCGCTGGACCCACCGAGGTAAAAGTAACGTTTACCTCGCCGTTGTTAATGAATAATTTAGAGGTATTGGCCCGGCCGGCTTCTTACGTAACCCTGGCGGTACAAGCCACCGATAAAAAAGCCCACCCGGTACAGGTTTTATTTGCCGTAGCCGGTACGCTTAGTTCCCACTTGCCCAACCAGGAAGTACGCACCAAAAGCCAAACGGCCAACGGTTTAACGATACAATCGGTGGGCACACAGGCGCAGCAGCTACTGGGGCGGGCCGGCGACGATGTCCGGATTGATTGGGGCTACGCGTACCTGGCGGCTCCCGCCCGGCAAAATGTGGTGCCTACGGTTAATTCTACAACGGCTTTTGTAAACTTTGGTAACCCAACCGCCCCGGTCGGCAAAACTATTACGACAGCGCAACCTGCCAATACTTGTTTTATTGGTTATAACCTCGATTTTGGAAAAGTACAAAATACTAAAACCGAGCACCTGGTACTGGCTTACGACGACGAATATTCGGTTAAATATTTTGGGGAGAACCTGCGGCCCTGGTGGCGCCGCCAGAATAATACTACTGCCGTGCAAATGTTAGCGGCCGCCGAAAAAGATTATGCCGGATTAATGCAGCAATGCTCCCAGTTCGATAAAGCCATGTACCAGGAGGCCCTGGCCGCTGGGGGCAAAGCTTACGCCGATTTATGCCAACTGGCCTACCGCCAAGCCATTGCTGCCCATAAAGTAGTAGCCAAACCCGATGGTACCCTTTTGTTTTTTTCAAAAGAAAACTTTTCGAACGGCTCTATTGGTACCGTAGATGTTACTTATCCGTCGGCACCTTTGTTTATCCGGTATAACCCGGAGTTGATGAAAGGAATGTTACGTTTTATTTTTGAATATTCGGAGAGCGGCCGTTGGCAAAAGCCCTTTGCTGCCCACGATGTAGGTACTTACCCCTTAGCCAATGGCCAAACCTACGGCGAAGATATGCCCGTGGAGGAAACCGGTAACATGCTTATTTTAATGGCCGCTATTGCCGAAAAAGAAAAAAATGCCGCTTTTGCGCAGGAACATTGGGCTACCCTTACTACTTGGGCCGAGTTCCTGAAAAAAGAAGGTTTCGACCCGGCTAACCAGCTCAGCACCGATGATTTTGCCGGCCATTTAGCCCGTAATGCCAATTTATCGGTAAAAGCTATTTTGGGTTTGGCTTCTTACGGCAAGCTGGCGGGTATGCTTAACAAACCAGCCGTAGCGAAAGAGTATACCAGCCTGGCCCGCGACATGGCGCAAAAATGGATGCAATTGGCCCAGGACGGCGACCATTACACGCTGGCTTTTGGATCGGCGGGTACCTGGAGCCAGAAGTACAACTTGGTTTGGGATAAAGTTTTAAACCTGAATATTTTTCCGGCCAGTGTTAGGCAGCAGGAAATAAAATTTTATAAAACAAAGCAGCTCCCGTACGGCCTGCCCCTCGATAGTCGCCGGACCTATACCAAATCTGACTGGATACTCTGGACCGCAACCTTAGCCGAAAACGAAGCCGATTTTAAAGCTTTGGTAGAACCGGTTTGGCGCTTTGTAAACGAAACCCCTGACCGGATTCCGCTCAGCGATTGGCACGAAACTACCAATGCCAAATCAGTAGGTTTCCGGGCCCGGTCGGTAGTAGGTGGTTATTTTATTAAAGTGCTCGAAAAAGATTTACGCAAATAAAAAGAGTAAATATTGGTTTAAAGAAATTAGCCAACTTAGGTTAGGCAAAAAGTATAGTGTCTT
The DNA here is from genome assembly GCF_057359045.1 of Adhaeribacter sp. Taxonomy (NCBI): domain Bacteria; kingdom Pseudomonadati; phylum Bacteroidota; class Cytophagia; order Cytophagales; family Hymenobacteraceae; genus Adhaeribacter; species Adhaeribacter sp. Next base: position 42,272 of record NZ_JBMQUD010000119.1, on the reverse strand, counting down.
GCTGGCAAACGCCTTTATCTGGCGGTAAAATAGCTTATACCAATTTTGCTGCTTTTAAATTTTAGAAAATCCGGAGTTTAATTTATCTCTTAATTATTTTGCGCTTTTAACAGGCGCGTGGCCGCTTATTATAGAAATTAATTACCAGTATTCTGTTATAGTATGAAAAAACTTTATTTATCATTATTGCTTTGCCTCATTGGTTTTGTTTTTCAGGATTGCTCCTCTACCCAAACCAGTACGGATACCAGCACCAGCACCCCGGCTACCACTACCCGCCCAACCGGACGGGAAATCTGGACAAAAGAACAGGCCAACACCTGGTACAGTAAACAGCCCTGGTTGGTAGGGCCCAATTTTATGCCCAGCACTGCCATTAACCAACTAGAAATGTGGCAAGCCGAAACCTTTGATACGGTAACCATTAACCGGGAACTGGGTTGGGCCCAATCGTTGGGCATGAATACCGCGCGGGTTTTCCTGCACGATTTACTTTACCAGCAAGATTCAGTTGGTTTTTTTAACCGGATAGATATATTTCTGCGCATAGCGCAACGCCACCAAATAAAGCCGATGTTCGTGCTTTTCGATTCTTGCTGGGATCCTTTCCCAAAATTAGGTTTGCAGCGGGCACCCAAGCCGCACGTACATAATTCGGGTTGGGTACAAAGCCCCGGCCAGGTGGCGCTAAAAGACTCTACGCAGTACCCCCGGCTGGAAAAATATGTAAAAGGCACCGTTAAAAGATTTGCCCGCGATAATCGTATTTTGGTTTGGGATGTCTGGAATGAACCCGATAACATGACCGGAGCTTCTTACGAAAAAGTAGAACTACCCAATAAAGTAGCCTTGGTGTTGCCTTTGCTTAAAAAATCTTTTGCCTGGACCCGGGCGGCCAACCCTACGCAGCCCATTACCTCCGGCATCTGGGCCGGCGATTGGTCTACGTTCGAAAAGCTAAAACCCATCGAGAAAGTGCAAATAGAAGAATCGGATATTATTTCGTTTCATAACTACGACAATACCCAGGAACTGGAGAAACGAATTGTATGGCTGCAGCAGTACGGCCGGCCATTGTTATGCACCGAGTACATGGCCCGGCCCAACGGCAGCACTTTCCAGAGCTCTTTGCCGGTAGCCAAAAAATACAAAGTAGCCATGTATAACTGGGGCTTTGTTGATGGCAAAACCCAAACCATTTACCCTTGGGATAGCTGGACAAAGCAATACACCGCCGAACCGCCGCTGTGGTTCCACGATATTTTCCGCCGCAATGGTTCGCCGTATAAAATAGAAGAAGTAAATTTAATCCGTAGCCTAACCGGAGCCGACCAAAAAGCGAGATAAGCTGGCCACAGAATATTATTTATGATATAAAACAGAAGAACCGGGTAATACCGGTTTTTTTGTTTTTAAAATTGCGGGGCTATATTAACTTTTATATATTATTTATGGTGTTTAGCCGCTTAATTTGGTGGGGTAAATGCTAGTGGTGTGTTTATATAGAAGTTAGCGGTAATTAAAATGACAAAACCAATAGGCCATAACAAATTGCTTAAGAAGATTGCCAAAGAGAGGTTGAGGGTCCATGGTATATTTCAGCAAGGACAATCAAGGACTTTTTTACAAGACAATGGCTGGTTTACAATTGTAATTGAATTTCAACCCTCTTCCACCTCCAAAGGAACACACCTTAATATTGGTGTTGACCTTAATTTTTATCCAAGAGACTATTTTGCCTTTGGGTATGGTTATAGGGAATCAGGCTTTGAGGAATTTAAAGACGAAGTTCAATATTCTTTATTAATCAATAAGTTATGCGACTTATCTATTGAGCGAGTTAACGAATTAAACGAAAAATTTATTGATTTCTCAGCCGCTAAGAAAACCCTAAACAAAAACTTAGAAACTTGGAAAAAATTTGAAGTCGGGATTTTATGTGGTTTGACCAATGATTTTAAGGGCGCAAAAAAATTAATGACTGCGGTAAAGGAAGAAAAGTGCAAACAAGATTATGAATTTGAACGGCAGAAAGTAGCAATGGACATTTTAGTTTGGCTTGATAACGAAGCAACATTTTTTAAGAATATAGAGCAATTAATACATAAAACTAGGGAGTTAAAGAAATTGCCTATTATTGACCTTAAAGATTTGCTAGAAAGAAAAACATCCGCTAACAACACCTTGCCACAAGCGGGGCGCAATTGGTGGGAGCAACTTTTTAGCAATTAAAATCCTATCTTAAAGGTGAAATGGCAATCTTCTTAACCCGCCTCTGGCAAGCCAAGAACGTTAAAGGCAATAGCTCCTACCAACCAAACAACCCGACACGTTGAATGGAATAGAAGATTAATTCCCAGTAATTTTCTTTCGATGGGCTATTCCCCATTCGGTTAAGTTGTTGATGATGGTTTGTAGCGTTAAGCCATGTTCGGTAAGCTCATACTGCACGGTTATTGGTTGCGTGTCTAAAACCGTCCGTTTAATTAATTGATTTACTTCCAATTCCTTTAATTCCTTGCTCAGCATTTTATTCGAAATGCCTACTACATCATTTAAAATATCGGAGAATCGCCGTTTGTTATAATAGCAGATAGAGGAGATAATAGCTATTTTCCATTTCCCGTTCAGCACGTCCATCGAGTCCTGAACCGCCCGCATTTCTTTCTTATGTTGCTCTTTTTCAAGTGGGTTGCACGTATTCATATTGCTTTGTTACCTGAAGGTTACTGTTACTTTTTGTTACAAAGTTACCAAAATAAATATCCCTGCATAACTTTGTCGCTCAAATTTTAAATCAATAGAAAATGAGCAGATTAAAAAATAAAGTAGCCGTGGTTACAGGCGCATCAAAAGGCATAGGAGCTGCTATTGCCCAATATTTTGCGGCCGAAGGCGCTAAGGTGGTGGTAAACTATGCTACGAGCAAAGCAGGTGCCGAGCACGTGGTGCAAGCCATCACCGATAACGGCGGAACGGCCATCGCGGTGCAAGCCGATGTATCAGATAAAGCCGATGTAACCCGCCTGTTTGCAGAAACAAAAGAAGCTTTCGGTACCCTAGATATTTTGGTGAACAATGCGGGCATATATCTCTACGAACCCATTGAACAGGTATCAGCCGAAACGTTTCATCAGCAATTCAACATCAACGTGCTGGGTTCTATCCTCGCCATTCAGGAAGCGTTGAAACTGTTCGACAATACCGGCGGCACTATCATCAATATCAGTTCGGGTGCCAGTAATACGCCTTTGCCTACCGGCTCGGTATACTCCGCCACAAAAACTGCTTTAGATGCTCTTACCGTTGCTTTATCGAAAGAATTTGCCGGAAGAAATATCCGCATTAATTCTATTCTGCCGGGGGTGGTAGAAACCGAAGGTTCGCGTGCGGGGGGATTTGTCGGTAGTGAAACCGAAACGCGGTTAATCGCCCAGACACCACTCGGCCGAACCGGCCAGCCGGAAGATATTGCCAAAGTAGCCGTATTTCTTGCCTCGGATGATGCCGCCTGGATTACGGGCGAGAAAATTTCCGTTTCGGGCGGTATTTACGGGTTATAAGGTTTAGGGAAAGTACGCATAAATTTTAAGTCTAAAATAATGAGTAAGTTAAAAAATAAAGTAACGGTTATTACCGGCGGCAATAGCGGCATTGGCTTCGGAATTGCCGAAGTCTTTAAAAATGAAGGTGCCGTGGGTACCATTACCGGCCGAAACGAAACCACGTTAGAAAATGCCGTTAAAATTTTGGGCGATGCTTTTATCGGGATAAAAGGCGATGTTACGAATAATAACGATTTGGAAAATATATTCCGGAAAACCTTTGAGAAATTTGGGAAGATTGATGCGTTGGTGGTAAATGCCGGCGGTATTGTAGATGGTATCCCGATGGCAACGATAACCGATGTAACGGAAGAGGGTTATGACCGCTACATGGATTTGAATCTGAAAAGCTCCTATTTTACGGTGCAAAAAGCGCTTCCGTATTTAAACGACGGGGCTTCCATTATTCTTATTGGTTCCAGCGCCGCCCACCGGGCCGCACCCGGAATGACGATATACGGAGCGGCAAAATCGGCCATTATATTTTTAGCCAAAGGTTTATCGCTTGATTTGTTAGACCGAAACATCCGCGTAAACACCTTGTCGCCTGGTTCTATCGATACCCCGGTATTTGGGAAAATAGTGCCGCAGGAACAACTGGAGCACGTTAAACAAGTTTGGAAAGATATTATTCCCTTAAGCCGCATGGGCCTGCCCGCGGAAATGGGCACATTAGCGGCTTTCCTGGCCTCCGATGATTCTTCTTTTATTGTCGGAACCGAAATTCTGGCCGACGGCGGAATGACCAATATTAGCCTGATGAAATAATATACAGCTAAATATTCTCAAAATATAAAATTCTGAAGGTTAAACAAAAGAGCAGCGCTTTTACTTAAGCAACCGTTTCACTTAAATATCATTCATAAAATGGAACAAAATAATTATAACGGCACCTTACAGCAACCTATAAATTCGGGGTTTACGGCGGCTTCTACCTCTACAGAAGTAATTAAAGGCTTTGACCTTACCGGAAAAGTTGCCATTGTAACCGGCGGCAGCACCGGCATTGGCTTAGAAACCACCAAAACACTTGCCGCCGCCGGCGCCACCGTAATTGTACCCGCCAGAAATATTCAAAAAGCACAGCAAAACCTGGCAGGAATAACCAATGTAGAGTTGGCCGAAATGGATTTAATAGACCACACTGCCATCGATATATTTACCGATAATTTCTTGGCTTCGGGCAGACCGTTGCATCTGCTTATCAATAATGCGGGCATTATGTTTGTTCCGCTACGCCGCGATAGCCGGGGATTGGAATCGCAACTGGTCACCAATTATCTGGCGGAATTTCAGCTTACGGCCAGGTTATAGCCCGCCCTCCAAAAAGCCAATGGCGCAAGAGTCGTTAATATTTCTTCCCAAGGCCATCAGTTTGCCCCCGTCCATTTCGAAGACCCGAATTTCCAAAACCGGGCGTACGAGACCTTAGCCGCTTACGGGCAATCAAAAACGGCGGTAAATTTGTTTTCATTGGAGTTAGATAATCGGGCTAAACCATTTGGGGTTCGTACCTATTCCGTACACCCCGGCAATATTTGGGGAACGGAATTAGCCCGGGAAGCCCCCTTAGAAATATTGCAGCAATTTGGGTTTTATGATGAGAAAGGAAATCCGGTACCGGAAGTTATCGCATCGCTAAAAACTATTCCGCAAGGTGCGGCTACAACGGTTTGGGCGGCTACCAGCCCCTTACTAAACAATTTGGGTGGGGTGTATTGCGAAGATGCAAATATTGCTGAATTGGCTTTAGGGCAGGAAATATCTACCGGCGTTAAACCCTACTCGTTAGATGAAACCAATGCCAAACGTTTGTGGGCCTTAAGCGAAAAATTGACTGGCATTACATTCAATTTTGGTTGATATTCTGCTGGGAAATCATCAAAACTTTTCACGATTAAGAACACTGACTGTAAAAAGGTGTTATCAAAATGGCGGGCTGATAGAAGTACAACAAACGGATGTGCTTCTATCAGCTTTTATGCTATATTTGAGCTACGAGTTTTCAAATGCCCTTCAGCAATACCCAAAACATTAGTGGCAATTTAAAAGAATACCTATCAGCGGCAGACAGGATAATGATAAACATGCCTTTTATAAAAACGATTATGTGACTTTTGTTGGGCAAAGTAGGCTACAAGCATTAGGTAGGCTGGCAAAGGTATTTTCCCATTCTGGTCTTTGCGCATTCAAGGGGCTTTAAGCCTTTTAAATTATGAGTTAGATAAAGGTGTATTGGTAAAACTAATGCCGACTCAAGCTAAAAAATATCCGCTTCATTTAATGGTATAACTGATGAAATCAATCTTAGCCATCGTATTCGTCTTTATTAGTTTTAGCTGTCGTGCGCAAATAAATTCTGAAGAATCTGAGTTTAAATATTCCTTAGCCTCCGCTGATAAAGCATTTGACGCCGGCTCCAATATTGATATACCAGAGTTATCAGAAAGTTTGATTGTTGATTTAGAATTGCTGGGAAGGGTTTGGGGATTTTTAAAATATCATCATCCGGAAGTGGGTATGGCTAACTACAATTGGGATTATGAATTGTTCCGGGTACTTCCGTCTTATTTAAGAAACAAGGGCATTACTGAAAGAAACCAGATTTTAAATGAATGGATAGATAAATACGGGAAAATAGCCAATTGCAACAAATGTAAAGCTACTCCCCCCGATGCCATTTTAAAGCCCGACCACTCCTGGATAGAGAAAAGCAACTTGAGTGCCGATGTAAAAAGTAAGCTGCAAAACATTTACCAAAATAGGTTTCAAGGTAAGCATTATTATATTCAATCGGCTCGGGGTGTTGGTAATCCGCTCTTCATAAATGAAAACCCGTATGCAGATATGGCTTATCCGGATACAGGTTTTAGACTATTGGCGCTGTATAGGTATTGGAACATGATCCAATACTTTTTCCCGAATAAGCATTTAACCGATAAAAACTGGAATTTAACCTTAAAAGAATATATTCCCATCTTTATAAATGCCCGCAATGAGCTGGAATACGAAATGGCAGCCGTTAAAATTATAGCCGACATACAAGACACGCACGCCAATTTGTGGGATGGGCATAATAAAATAAATGAATGGAAAGGCACCTTATATCCACCGGTTCAGGTAAAGTTTATTCAAAACAAATTAGTTGTAACCGATTATTTTAATCCTGAACTTAAAAAGGAAGTGGGCCTGGCAATAGGCGATGTAATTACGCATATAAATGGGAAAAAGGTAGAAGACATGGTGCAGGAGTTAAAGCCATACTTTCCGGCCTCTAACGTAGCGGCGCAGTTAAGAGATATGGCAGTGGATATACTCAGATCCAATAACAATGTGCTGCCAATACAATATATTGCCGGTGCTCAAAAGCGTACGCAGGACTTAAAATTATATGAAAAGAATAAGCTAAATTATTACCGCTGGTATAGAAATGATGCAGGGGAATCTTATAAGCTTTTGGCCCACAACATAGGGTATATAACCCTTAAAAATATTAAAAAAGAAGATATACCTGCTATTAAAGAAAAATTTAAGAACACAAAAGGCATTATAATAGACCAACGTAATTATCCGGCTACTTTTGTTCCTTTTTTATTAGGTTCTTACTTTGTAAATGCAGCTACTGCACCGTTTGTAAGATTTACCATCGGGAATTTTAACAATCCGGGGGAGTTTACCATGACCAAGTCCCTGGCCATTCCCAAAGCGCCGGATACGTATAAAGGCAAATTGGTGGTTATTGTAAATGAAATTACGCAAAGTCAGGCCGAATATACCGCCATGGCTTTCCGGGCCGGTAACAACACCACTATCATTGGAAGTACAACCGCCGGCGCAGACGGCAATGTTTCTACTATTTTTTTGCCAGGCGGTTTAAAGACCATGATATCCGGTATTGGTATTTATTATCCGGATGGTAAACCAACCCAGCGCGTTGGTATTGTACCGGATATAGAAGTTAAACCAACCATAAAAGGTATTAAAAACGGTAAAGATGAGTTGTTAGAAAAAGCTATTGAATTAGTTAAATAAAGCTGTTTAAAGCCAATCTCCAGCAGCATATCAAATTATTTTTAGTTACAAAGTAATAACTAGCAGAGCCGCAGGATAGCTGTAATACAATCTAATGCTTTTCTTTGCAAATGTTTAGTCAATGGCAGTGGCGCATGTAACTCATCAGACAAAAAAAATGAATAAAAATAGTACCTATGTGGCTTTTCTGCGGGGCATTAATGTGGGCGGTAACCATAAAGTGCCCATGGCAGACCTGCGTAAGGAAATGACAACGCTTGGTTTTGAAAAGGTAAGCACTCTGCTAAATTCCGGGAATATTATTTTTAGCGCATCTTCTGCTCCGGAAGATATATTAGAAGAAGAGATAGCTAACCATTTAGAAAAAGTTTTTAAGTTTCCGGTGCCTGTGTTAGTCAGAAAGTCTTCGGAATTGCTGGCTTTGATTAAAAGCAATCCGTTTGGGCAAGTAGAAGTTACCCCGGCTACCCGGCTGTATATTTCTTTTTTAAAGGAAGAACCCGTAAATAATTTAACCTTACCCTGGATTTCGGCGGATGGTTCGTACCAGATTTTAAAGGTAAGCGATAGGACTATTTGCAGTGTATTAGACTTGGCCGTTACGCAAACGCCCAAAGGAATGGATGCTTTAGAACAACTTTTTGGCAAGCATATTACTACCAGAAACTGGAATACAATAAACCGTATTGCCGAAAAATTTAGCGGGGAAGATTAATATCTGATAAATGAATAAATCAGCCCAGTAATAACAACCACCCAGCTTTGTAAGCTTTTAATTAGCAGCTACTAAGACCAAATAGTAAAAAGCTCCTTGCGTAGTTAATAATAAAATTCATTCTACCCATACAGGTCATTCAGGAAGAATCCTCTGGTTTACTTAAGCAGAAGATTCTTCCTGAATGACCCATTTAGATAGGGTAAGGAGATTAATTTGCTACTATGGAAAATAATATTTATTAGTCTGACCGGGCTTTGTCGTATTTTTTACCTGAATGGCTGGCTTTACAAACGGGCGGCCGTTTTGGGCACTACTACCGGCCAACCATCTTTGTCCCAGGTCAGGTTTTCGATGCGGAGTTTAGACCGGCCATTGTCGGCGGCTTCGTACCCGTGAAAAACCAGGTAATCTTTTTTATCGAAGGTATACACCGAATTATGCCCGACGCCGTACCAGTCTTTGTTGCCTTCCAGTACCAGGGTGCCGCCACCTTTGGCCATAGACACCCCATCTTTATCTAAATAAGGCCCCTGCACTTCTTTGGCACGGCCCACAATCATTTTATAGGTGCTGTTTACGCCTTTGCAGCAGTAATCAATAGAAGCAAATAAGTAATAATATTTGTCTTTCTTAAAAATAAAAGGTGCTTCAATGGCATTACCGCCCGCATCTACGGGGTTGTTGTCTACGGCCGGCAGGTTACCCGCTGCTGTGGGGTCTTTTTTACGGCTGGCAATGGTCGGTAAATTATCGGGGCTTTCGGCCAGGCTTAAGCGGTCTTTGTTTAGTTTTGCCAATTTTAAGCCATCCCAGAACGAGCCAAAAGACATCCAGGTGGTGCCGGCTTTATCGGTAATGATATTGGGGTCGATGGCGTTCCAGTTAGTTTTGCCGGGGTACGACTGAATAACTTTGCCGTGATCTACCCATTTAAAATTTTTGTCGGTAGGGTGGAGGGTAGTGTTGGTAGCCACGCCAATTGCCGAGGTATTTTTACCAAAGGCCGATATGGAGTAATACAAGTAATATTTGCCTTTGTGGTAACTAATATCGGGTGCCCAAATGTGGTTCCGGAAAGTAGGTACGGCTTGCACCGCCCAATCAGGTGCGGTAGCAAAAACCGGTTCTTCGGGCTTCCACGTTTCCATATCTTTCGACGACCACACCGCAATACCCCGGCCGGTACAAAACAAATAATACGTATCGCCTTGCTTAATCATGACAGGGTCGTGCACCGAAATATTTTTGCGGGGCTCACGGCTTGGTACCTGCGTATTGGGGTTATTGTTATTTGCCGGGGGCGTAGTTTGCGCCTGTATAGCGGGCTGCATGAGCCAGCAAAGCAGTAAGATAAGTAAATATCTCCGTTGCATAAAATAAGGGTTTAAAGATGGATTTTAGCAGGCCGGGTACCCGCCTATTTAAAATTTGCGGTGGAAATATTTACCCGGCGATGTTTTAGAAAGTATCTCCGGGTAAATAATGGCGGTTGGTAAAAACGTTAATATTTAAGAGAACTTAACTTTAATTACGTTTACCGAGTAGGGCTTCAGGGGCAGGTTCAGCCGTTTGTTTTTAACCGGAACAGTTCTTTGGCTGGGGCTAACGGCAGTCGGGTTTTCAAAAGTATTTACCGCTTCCAGGTTGTCGCTGCGCAATTCTGTAACGGTAGCTTTGGCTTGCACATTTTTAACGCCATCAAACACAAAGTCGCTGTTTTGTACCTGGTTGGTGGTATTTACAACCTTTATTATCAGTTCGCTGGTGGTGCGGTCTATTACTGCCGAGGCAAAGTTGCCGTCCTGGCCGGTTACGGCTTCGTTGTTCAGGAGCACCGGCACCAGGTGGGTACCTTTATTTGTCGAGAATAATTTTTGCACGTGGTAATTAGGGGTGCCGTACGAACGCAAATTATCGACCCAGATTAAATCGGGAGTCCATTGCCAACCGTCTGCGTGGGCAAACAGCGGTGCGTATGAGGCCATTACCACTACTGCGGCGTTGCGCTCCAGCCCGGTCATAAAGGCTGCCTCCGATAAAGCACAGTTCCAGTTGTTTTTATTGTTGGGGCTGGCAATGGCTACGCTCTGGGCGGCATATTCGCCGGCAAATATTTTGGGGCCCTGGCGGTCATAGTTGTCGTAGCGTTTGGCATTTTGCCGGAACCACTCTGGTGCCCGGTAATAGTGTTCGTCAATTATTTCAGCTTTCAGGCCCCGTAAGGTTTTATCCAGGTACTCAAATTCCGGTCCGTCCGGAAAAGGACCCGTGGTCGTAATAAGCTGAATATCCGGATATTTGGCTTTAATGGCTTTTACAAAAACGTTGTACCGCTCTATGTACTGTTCGCCCCATTGTTCGTTACCAACCCCTAAAAATTTCATGTTAAACGGCGCCGGATGTCCCATTTGCGCGCGTACTTTGCCAAACGGCGAATCGGCCGGCCCGTTCGCAAATTCAATCAAGTCTAAAGCATCCTGCACAAAGGGTTGCAACTGATCCAGGGGAACTACTTCGCCGGTATTAAACTGGCAAGCCATGCCGCAGTTTAAAATAGGTAAGGCTGCCGCTCCAATATCTTCGGCCAACTGAAAATATTCATAGAAACCTAAACCAAACGTCTGGAAATAATCGGGCGTGAGCCGGTGGCGGAATTCAGTGTTCCAGCGGTTTACAATTAATTCGCGGTTCTCAATATTACCAATGGTTTTTTTCCACTGAAAACGCTCGTCCAACGTGCGGCCTTCTACAATACAACCGCCCGGAAAACGTAAAAAGCCGGGTTTCATATCGGCGAGCAGTTGCACCATATCGGCGCGTAAACCATTGGGGCGTTGTTTCCAGGTATCTTTCGGAAACAGCGAAATCATGTCGAGGTCGATGGCACCGGTACCTTGGGCCCACACGTTTAATTTGGTTTTGGGTTCGGTGGCAGTGGCGGTAAAGCTAACCTCGTATTTTTTCCAATCCTGACCGGTGGGCGCTAAAGCAGCGGTGCCAATTTTCGTGCCTTGGGCATCTACCAACTCCAGGTTAAGTTTTACGTTGCTGTTGGCTTCTTGCCGGGCCCAAACCGAGAAATTATACTGGCTGCCTTTTTTAATACCTATACCCCGGAAACCTTCGTTCTGCAGGCCATAATCGCCTTTCTCCGATTTTAGGTTTAACCGGATAAAACGTGGATTTGCCGGGTTAACGCCACCGCGGTTAATAATTAAGTAAGTAGCTTCGGGGTTATCTTTTTTCTGTTCTTTCCAGCCCATCATGGGCGTATTGAACTCGAAAGAGCGGTTTTTAACCAGCTCAGCGTAAAGGCCGCCGTCGGCTCCCAGGTTTATGTCTTCAAAAAAAAGTCCCCACATAGTAGGTTGGATGGGGGCTTGCACTTGGTTGGCTTTTACCGTAAAAGTTTTGGTACCCTGGGCAAACATGGGGTTAAAAGCAGTAGCTGCCAACAGGGCAGTAGCGTACATGCGCAAAAGCTTTTTTTTCATTATTTTATAGGTGTAATTAAATGGCTGGTGTTTAACTATTCTGGTGGTAATTATTTTTCTGGTATTCTATTGGGCTCAAAAGTTTTTAAGGTTTTTGGGTAAGGGTGGGTGTAGTTATTTCTTTATCAATTTTGCTTTTCAGTTCTTTTGCTTCTTCTAACAAGTGTTGTTCAAACTTTTCCTTTTGCATCTCTCTTGGCTGTTCATTATAGTAAAAAAGCGTTCCGTTATCGGCAAAGTCTTGAAGTTCTCTGTACCAGGTAAACATCCTTTCGAGTCCTAGTTCTGCTCCCACATACTTCTTCTCTGATAACTTCAGCTCTGTCATCCAATCAACCTGCTTGTATATTTCATTATCAATTATATACATTACATCAAAGGCTTTTTCCGGAGAAGAAATCATTAAACCTAAATAGTAGCGCAATAAAATATTGGCTGCTCCTAACTTATCGGGGAGGATTATGTTCAGTTCTCTCAGGCTTTTCTCGAAGTACTTTAAGTAATCAAGAGAATTATCATTTTTTGACATCCCTGCCAGAACCCACAGAGATTCCGTATCGTATCCTTGTGTTAGTGCAGTAATAGCTATCTCAGAAAAATGTCTGCTCGTAAGATTCCCCAAAACATAGTCAGCCAGTTTCTCCTGAAAATTCATTTTTATGTAAGCATAACTCTCCACAATATATAGCAGGTGGTTTATAAATGTCAAAAAAACGTTTATAATTTATTTACAGAATTACATATAATTTATTATAATTCAAAATATACCAGCTATAAGAAATTAGCAGGCATAAATATTTTTGCTAACGAAGCCGGCGAGTCTATAAACCGGCTAAACAGGTGGTGCGTTTGAGCGCCTAACTGATGAAATTTTATTAAGGCATTCAGAAATGCTCGGCTTATAGCAGCAGCAGCCGGCAAATATTTATTTATGTACTATTAGTAGTCTTAAAAATCTACTAATAGTATTTTTTGGTTAATGGGCCTGGGTGTTATAATGTTAAATTTACCGGAAACACGAGTGGTAAAAAGTTTTGCTGATCTTTTAGAGAGGCTAATTTATAATGGTAAGTAGAAATTTACTTAAGCTAAATAGGGCGAATTGGTTGTAAAAAGCCCTTTTTAAGCAATTAGTACAAAAGTTTAAAATAAATATTAAAATAAATCAGGATTTAAAAAGACAAATTTCATGAATATTAATACATTCATACCTTCGAATAACTCTTTCGTGCAGGTACACGCTTAGCTTAATAATGAAATACTCAGGACAAACTAGAATTTTAGTCGCCGTAGATTGTATTATTTTTGGTTTTGATGGCGAAGATTTTAAATTGCTATTGATTCAGCGCGGGTTTGCGCCCCAGCGTAAAAAATGGAGCTTAATGGGCGGCTTTATACAACCCGAAGAAGGCTTAGGCGAAGCCGCTAACCGGATTTTAAACCAACTTACCGGTTTGGAGGGTGTTTACCTGGAGCAATTACAAGCCTTCGGCGACCCCAAGCGCGATCCGGTGGAAAGAACCATGGCTATTGCGTATTACGCTTTAATCGATATTCAGAAATACGAAAAACAGTTGAGCAACGAGTACCATGCCGAGTGGTTTAAACTAAACGAAATGCCGCAGCTTATTTTCGACCACGAAGAAATGGTAGAAGTAGCCAAAAACCGTTTGCGCTACAAAGCTGCGTTGCACCCTATTTTATTTGAATTATTACCCGATAAATTTACCATACCCCAATTAAAAAATTTGTACGAAGGCTTGTACGGTACCTCTTTTGATAAGCGTAATTTTAGTCGCAAGGTATTATCTACGGGGTTACTCATTAAGCAAAAAGACAAAGACAAAGGAAACTCGCGCAAAGGCGCTTTTTACTACAAACTCGATAAAAGAAAATATGCCGATAACTTTTCAGCTTTTTTAAAGTTTATTCCTAACCCGAATAAGTTTCTGTAAGAGCCAGTATAATAGAAACAGCAGGAAAATATTTCCGTACCTATAACATACTCTTATACCTTGCACATAAGCAAAAGAAACGATGAAAAAGCTGTTTTATATTCTTTTACTCCAGGGAGGGCTTTGGTTAAGCGCTTGCTCTAACCAAAATTCCGGTCTCAATAAAGAGCCGGGCAGCGCGGGCGCCGATGCCGCCAACGACTCCAGCACTACCAATCCTATCAATTCTGAGTACGGCACGCCCAATGCATCGGAAAACCCCGTCGATTCTGCCCAACACGCTAATCAGGAAAAGCGCGCGCAATAAGAGATTTAAGTAAGTAACCGGCGCAAAATTTATTTATCTATTAAATATTTACCGGGCTTGGCCGCACTGTTTATATTTATTTAAATAAATGAATAGCTAAATATTTTTTTCTTTCTTTAATAAGCGTTAATTTGACATTTTAATGTAGTTATGGAAAAGGACTTATATGTAATTGGCGTCGATTACGGCAGCGACTCGGTGCGATCGGTGCTGGTAAATGCCCAAAACGGGGAAGAAGTGGCCTCGGCCGTTTTTAATTATCCGCGCTGGCAGAAAGGGGCTTTTTGTAATGCGGTTGAAAACCAGTTTCGGCAGCATCCCCGGGATTATATTGAGGGCCTGGAGTTTACCATTACCGAGTGTCTGAAGCAAGCCGGGGGCGAAGCTATTGCCAAAAACGTAAGAGGTATTTCGGTGGATACTACGGGTTCTACGCCGGTGGCGGTAGATAAAACCGGTACCCCGCTGGCTTTGTTGCCGGGCTTTGAAGAAAACCCGCACGCCATGTTTGTGCTCTGGAAAGACCATACAGCCGTAAACGAAGCAGCCGAAATAAACGAGCACGCCAAAAAATTTGAACCCAATTATTTAAAGTACGTGGGCGGCATTTATTCGTCGGAATGGTTTTGGGCCAAGCTGTTACGGATTTTACGCGCCGATGAACCCGTACGGCAGGCTATTTACTCCTGGGTAGAACATTGCGACTGGATTCCGTTTTTACTAACCGGCGGTACCGATGTGCACCAAATGAAACGAGGTGTTTGCTCGGCCGGTCATAAATCTTTGTGGGCTGCCGAGTTTGGCGGTTTACCCCCCGAAGAATTTTTCGCTACCCTCGATCCGTTACTCTCCGGTTTTACATCCCGGTTATTTAAAGAAACTTATACCTCCGACCAGCCCGCCGGAAATTTAAGCCCGGAGTGGGCTAAACGCTTAGGTTTATCTACTGATGTAGTGGTAGGTGTAGGGGCTTTTGATGCGCACATGGGCGCCGTGGGCGGACAAGTAGAGCCTTACCACCTGAGTAAAGTAATGGGTACCTCTACCTGCGATATGCTGGTAGCACCCATGGAGGAAGTAGAAGACAAACTGGTACACGGTATCTGCGGCCAGGTGCCGGGCTCGGTTATTCCGGGTATGATGGGCCTGGAAGCCGGGCAATCGGCGTTTGGCGATACGTACGCCTGGTTTAAGCAGGTGCTTCTGTGGCCTTTACAGCAATTTTTAGCACAGTCGGATATTATTGATGCTGCCACCGGCAAAGCTTTATTAAATGAAGTGGCCGATAAAATTATTCCGGAACTTAGCCTGCAAGCCGAGCTGCTGCCTTTAACCGAAAATAATGAATTTGCCCTGGATTGGTTTAATGGCCGCCGCACCCCCGATGCCAACCAACTATTAAAAGGTGCTATCTCGGGCTTAAGTTTAGGTTCCGATGCGCCCCGTATATTCCGGGCGCTGGTAGAAGCCACCTGTTTTGGGGCTAAAAAAATTGTCGATCGGTTTAACGAACAGGGCGTGCCCGTAAAAGGCCTGATTGGTTTAGGCGGCGTGGCCAAAAAATCGCCGTTTATTATGCAAATGATGGCCGATGTGATGAATATGCCCATCCGGATTCATAAATCAGAACAAACCTGTGCATTGGGAGCGGCTATGTTTGCAGCAACAGCCGCCGGAATTTATAATAAAGTAGAAGATGCCATGGCGGCTATGGGGCAGGGGTTCGATGCCGAATACACGCCTAATCCGGAACGGGCAAAAATTTACGCCAAACGTTACCAAAAATATACCGAACTGGGCGCATTTATTCAGGAACATACTACCGGTAAAATAACCTTTACCAGCGATTTACCCGAAACCGGTACGCGCGCCCAAATGCCCCACCTCACCGACGAAGAAGTACAGGCCGATGCCAACGTAGTGGCGGCCCAGGAAAATATTTAATGTACATGAGTAATTACGCGCACATTCAGCAAGAGGCCTACGAAGCCAACATGCAATTGCCCCAACTGGGCCTGGTTTTATTTACCTTCGGCAATGTAAGTGCCGCCGACCGCGATTTAGGGGTTTTTGCCATTAAACCCAGTGGCGTACCTTACGAAGACCTCTCACCGGAGAAAATGGTAATTGTAGATTTTGAGGGTAAAACGGTGGCTGGCAGCTTGCGGCCGTCATCCGATACGCTTACCCACGCGGTGCTGTACAAGCACTGGGAAAATATTGGCGGCATTGTGCATACCCACTCTACTTACGCCACCGCCTGGGCGCAGGCCCAACGCGACATACCCATTTACGGAACTACCCACGCCGACCATAACACCGTAGATATTCCTTGCGCCCCACCCATGAGCGACGAAATGATCCAGGGTGATTACGAATACCAGACCGGTTTTCAGATAATGGATTACCTGGCGGCCAAAGGCATGGATTACCAGGAAGTAGAAATGGTGCTGGTAGGTAACCACGCGCCGTTTACCTGGGGCAAAACCGCAGCCAAAGCCGTTTACAACAGTGCTGTAGTAGAAGAAATTGCCCGTATGGCTTACCTGACTGAGCAAATCCGGCCGCAGGTTCCGCGTTTGCAGGATTCCCTTATTAAAAAACATTTTGAGCGGAAACACGGTCCCAATTCTTACTACGGCCAGTAAGCAGCGGCTTTTAATAGTTTTCTTAATCTCTTTAAATCAATTATTCCGGTTAAACTTACCTCATTTAAATATTGTGTTTAACTGCATTTTTATCGACATACCAAAACAAATATATGCTTGATCTTAAACAATTTGAAGTCTGGTTTATAACCGGCAGCCAGGACTTATACGGCGAAGAAACCCTGAACCAGGTAGCGGCGCATTCGCAGCAGATAGCCCAGGCTTTAGACAAAGCCTCTCAGATTCCAGTTCGGGTGGTTTTTAAGCCCACCGTTAAGTCCCCGGAAGAAATATTCCGGGTTTGCCAGGAGGCCAACGTGGCCCCGGATTGTATTGGCCTGATAACCTGGATGCACACCTTTTCGCCGGCTAAAATGTGGATTGGCGGGTTAAAAGTATTACAGAAGCCGCTCCTGCACCTGCACACCCAATTTAACCGCGATATTCCCTGGGGTTCGATGGATATGGACTTTATGAACCTGAACCAAAGTGCCCACGGCGACCGGGAATTTGGCTTTATGGTTTCGCGCATGCGCATTAACCGCAAAGTGGTGGTGGGGCATTGGCAAGATACCGAAGTGCTGGACCAGATTAACACCTGGAGCCGGGCCGCAGCCGGTTGGCACGATTGGCAAGGTGCACGGTTTGTACGTTTCGGCGATAACATGCGCTACGTAGCCGTAACCGAAGGCGACAAAGTAGAGGCCGAAATGCAACTGGGCTTCTCGGTAAATACCTACGGCATCGGCGATTTGGTAAAAGTCATCAACCAGATTAGTGACAGGGAAGTAGACCAGCTTTCCCAGGAATACGAAGAACGCTACGCCGTGGTAGAAGCTTTGCGGAAGGGCGGTGCGCAATATGCCTCGTTAAGAGAGGCTGCCAAAATAGAACTGGGTTTACACGCCTTTTTAAAAGACGGCCATTTTAAAGGCTTTTCCGATACGTTTGAAGATTTGCACGGTATGTTGCAGTTGCCCGGTATAGCAGCCCAACGTCTGATGGGCAAAGGCTATGGTTTTGCCGGCGAAGGCGACTGGAAAACCGCGGCTTTGGTACGGGCCATGAAAGTAATGGGCAGCGGCTTGCCGGGCGGCAATGCTTTTATGGAAGATTACACGTACCACTTCGAGCCCAATAATGCCTTGGTGTTGGGTTCGCACATGCTGGAAGTCGATGAATCTATTGCCAATGGTAAGCCATCTTGCGAAATACACCCGCTGGGTATTGGTGGCAAAGCCGATCCGGTACGGCTGGTATTTAACGTGGCCGGTGGCCCGGCTTTAAATGCCTCGGTAGTAGATATGGGTAACCGTTTCCGGCTGTTGGTTAACGAAGTAGAAGCTGTAGAACCGCAGCACGATTTACCTAAACTGCCGGTAGCCCGCGTGCTCTGGAAACCATTACCCGATATGAAAACCGGGGCGGCGGCCTGGATATTAGCCGGCGGTGCCCACCACACCTGTTACAGCCAGAACTTAACGTCCGAGCATTTACAGGATTTTGCCGAAATGGCCAACATTGAATGTGTGCTGATAAATAAAGAAACCCGGTTAAACCAATTCCGCAACGAACTGCGCTGGAGCGAAGTTTATTATCAGGTAAATAAGAAATTCTAGTTATAAAATATATGAAATAAATCTAATAGGCTTCTAATATTTTTTGGAGGCCTATAAATTTTTAAGTTAAATTACACCACTAAAAAATTAAAACTATCCACCTAATTACTCTTATTCTGGAATGAGCAAGTTCGCTACCATTGATTACGTAATTTTCGTCGTTTACTTTATTGTCGTAGCCGGTTACGGTATATGGGTATACCGCCGCGACCGCAACGTAAATGCCGACAGTAAAGATTATTTTCTGGCCGAAGGCTCCCTTACCTGGTGGGCGATTGGCGCTTCGCTCATTGCTTCCAATATTTCGGCCGAGCAGTTTATTGGCATGAGTGGTAATGGCTTTGTGGTAGGTATTGCGGTAGCAGCTTACGAGTGGCTGGCCGCCGTAGCACTGATTATTGTAGCGGTTTGGTTTATTCCGGTTTACCTCAAAAACAAAATATTTACCATGCCGCAGTTTCTGCAAAACCGGTACAACGGCACGGTAGCTTTAATTATGGCCGTTTTCTGGCTTTTTCTGTATGTTTTTGTAAACCTAACCTCTATCCTTTACCTGGGCGCACTGGCTATTAGTAATTTGGCCGGGGGTACTAACTTCCACCTGATTATTATTTTACTCGCCATTTTTGCTATTATTATTACCCTGGGTGGTATGAGCGTAATTGGTTATACCGATGTTATTCAGGTAACGGTACTGATTCTGGGGGGCTTAGCAACTACCTATACCGCGTTAACCCTGGTAAGTGAAAAATTTGGTTTGGGCAACGATGTAATTGCCGGCTTTAACATGTTGCTAAAAGATGCGCCCGATCACTTCCACATGATAATTGATAAACCAACGGCCGAATCGTCGCAGGCTGATATTAACAAATACCTGATGTTGCCCGGTATTGCCATGTACTTTGCCGGTATGTGGATTGTAAACCTGAACTACTGGGGCTGTAACCAATATATTACCCAAAGAGCCTTGGGCGCTAACCTGCACACCGCCCGCACGGGTATTTTATTTGCCGGTTTAATTAAATTAATGATGCCCATTATTGTAATGCTGCCCGGTATTGCGGCTTACGTATTGTACAAAAACGGCGAATTACAACAAGAGATGGCCCCCGGCGGGAACTTTAACGCCGATAATGCCTACTCGGCTATTTTGGGCTTTTTACCAATGGGTATGAAAGGTTTATCCCTGGCCGCCCTTACCGCCGCCATTGTGGCCTCGCTGGCCGGTAAAGCCAACAGTATTTCTACCATCTTTACATTAGATATTTACCACAAGTATATTAACCAAAATGCCGATGAAAAGAAGCTGATCTGGATTGGTAAATTAACCATTCTGGCGTCTATGCTATTTTCTATTTTCCTGACCTGGGACGATTTACTGGGTATTGGCGGCGAAGGTGGTTTTACGTTTATTCAGAAATATACCGGGTTTATTAGCCCAGGCGTATTTGCCATGTTCTTGTTGGGTATGTTCTGGAAACGGACCACCGGCACAGCGGCCATTGCGGGCTTGCTAACCGGCTTTATTTTATCGGTGGTATTCAATAATTTTGCCCCTGCCTGGTTTGGCAACGAGACTTTCCTGTATACGGCTTACCCCAACGGCAAAGGTGGCTACGAAATTCCGTTCCTGATTTGCATGGGCTTGGCCTTTATGTTTACCATGATTGTCATGATTGCGCTCAGCTTAGCAGGGCCTAGAATAAATCCAAAAGCTTTTGAATTAGATAAATCTATGTTTAAAGTATCTAATTCTACTTTGGTTTTAATTGTAATTACCTTGTTAATTATTACTTTGCTTTACGTAAGGTTCTGGTAATAAATTAAATAACAATGAATAAAAAAGCGGACTAAAATCCGCTTTTTTATTGCCTTAATTTGCTGGTACTAAGCAGTAACTTCTGTAACATCTTATTTTCTAATATCTATTTTTCCTGGTTTTTAACCCAGATCTTACTACTTATTAACTACTACTTTATACGTATAACGTAATACTTAAAACGTAAAACCTACCACTTCTCTGCGTGCGCGATTACCTGCTGTTTATCGATACGGAAACGTCTGGGTTACCCAAAAAATGGGATGTGCCTTATGCCCGGCAAGATAATTGGCCCCACTCCGTACAAATAGCCTGGGTTATTTACACCAAAGCGGGGCAGGAAATAAAAAAGGAAAACCATTATATCTGCGATAACGATTTTGAAATTTCGCCGGCCGCTTACCGTATTCATGGCATTAACCGCGCGTTTCTGGAACAGCACGGCGAAAGCCGGCAGCAAATATTAAAGCAATTGGCCACCGATCTGGCCCAATACCAGCCTTTGGTAGTGGCGCACTTTATGCAGTTAGATTTTCACATGCTGGGTGCCGATTTTTACCGCATCGGGCTAAATAATCCTTTAGAACAGCTACCGCAGTTTTGTACCATGCTGGCTACTTCTAAATACGTGTCTAACCCTAAATCAAAATACCTGCGCCTCGACCGGTTGTATTATATTCTTTTCCAGAAAGACCTGCAAAAACAGCACGAAGCGCTTACCGATGCTACCGCCACAGCGGCCTGTTTCTTCGAAATGGTGAGGTTAGGCGATATCAATGACGAAAAAATCCGGTTACAACAGCAAAATGCCCAAGCCAATCCGGGTGCTGATAAGCAGGGCTTGGGCTGTAGCCTGGGCCTGCTGGTCATATCTTTTTTAGTTTCATTGTTAACTTATTGGTCATGATTGATCGTGTTCAGTTTCTAAAGAATGTAGCGCCTTTCCATTTATTACCCGATGATGTCTTAATGGGCTTATCGGACTTGCTACAAGAGGTAAATTACCCTAGAGAAACGATTATTTACCACCAGGAAATAACCAAGATGAAGGGCGTGGATATTATTGTAAAAGGCGAATACGAAACCTTTTTTTACGATAGTGCCCAAAACAAACGCGTGCTGGAGTACCATTACCAGAATTATTGCTACGGCGGCGTTTCGGTGTTGCTTAACCGCAAAAGATCGTTGCGTACCGTTATTGCCAAAAAAGGTACGGTGGTTTATTTTTTACCGCGGCGCGATTTTCGGTCGCTTTGCCAGGCATACGAAGAGTTTTTCCAGTACTTTGCGCACGAGTACGCCAAGCGGATGCTGAACGACGAGTTTGCGCATTTTGCCCGAAGGCCTACCTCTTTCGAACAAAATTATATTGCTACCGACCAGTTTTACTCCCGCAAAATAGAAAGCCTGGCGTTTCCCGATATTGTTTCCTGCCCGGCTCAAACGCCCATTTACCAGGCAGCGCAAATTATGGCTACGCAAAAAGTAAGCTGTTTATTTGTAAAAGATGAGCCGGAAAAAATTATTGGTTATGTTACCGATATTACCCTCCGCGACAATGTAGTGGCTCGTTGCCACGATGTACAGCAGCCCGTTGCAACGGTTATGGATAACCCAATTGTTACCATTGATACGCAGGCGTTTGTGTATGAAGCTATCTTACACATGTTTAGCACCAAAACCCGCTACCTGCTGGTCGTGCACCAGGGGCAATATTGTGGTGTTATCAGCCGGAATAAATTGCTTAGCGAGCAGGCGCAGTCGCCGTTTATGTTTATTCAATCGGTAAAACTGGCCGTAACTGACGAGGAACTGAAAAGCAAATGGCGGAAAGTGCCCGAAATTGTAACGCAGCTCTTAAACCGCGGCGTAAAAGCCGAAATTGTAAACCAGGTAATTACCACCGTAGCCGATAGTATTGCGCTTAAAATTATACAACAGGTTATTGCCGAAATTGGTACGCCGCCCGCCAAATTTGTATTTATGGTGTTGGGCAGCGAAGGCCGCAAAGAACAAACCCTTAAAACCGACCAGGACAACGCTATTATTTACGAAGACAAAGCCAATGAGCAGCGCGAACTGGTGCGGGAATATTTCCTCCAGTTTTCGAGCCGGGTATCGGAGCGGCTGCATAATATTGGCTTTAGTTACTGCTCGGGCGGTTACATGGCCAAAAACCCCAAATGGACCCATTCTTTATCGCACTGGAAACGCAACTACTTAAGTTGGATAGAAGAAGCCGTACCCGAAACGGTGATAAAATTTTCTACTTTTTTTGATTGCCGGTATCTCTACGGCGATGTTGCCATTATGGACCAATTACAAACATTCCTGAACCAGGAGTTACAAAAGCCGCAGGAAAAGTTGTTCTTTCACATGGCCAACAATGCTTTACAATACGAGCCGCCACTAACCTTCTTTAAAAATATTAAAACCTTTACTGTTAATGCCCAGGAGGTGTTTGATATTAAAAAAGCCATGACGCCCATTGTGGATCTGGTAAGGGTGTATGCCCTGAAAAACCGGATTTTCGCGACTAACACCGGCGAAAGGCTGGATGCCCTGAAAGCCCTGGGCGTTTTTACCGAAACCGAACACCTTGAATTAATGCAGTCGTATTATTACCTGATGAGTATCCGGTTAAAAAAACAAGCCAGCCTGATTACAGTGGATAACCGGGAACCCGAAAATTTCATGAACATTACCAGCCTTACCAAAATTGAGCAGGTAACCATTATCGAAATATTCAAAACTATCCGAAATTTCCAGACAAAAATCAAACTCAACTTTACCAACAATCTCTTTTGATAGAAATAAGCTAGTTATGGAATTTGGTATTAATTCCGAATCGTGGCAATTCATTTTTTTACCAGAAGAACGTTCTTGTGTCATCCTGGGCGGCACTATTGTTTAGAAAGAAAGTAGGCAAAGAAAAAGGTTGCTAAACTTACCTGTAATACTTTTAACCAATAGGTCTTTGCCAGATGACTACACTAAGTGCACACAAGTAGGTTTCAAGGTTATTTCTGTTAGATATAACCGAGTGGTATAACTTACTAAAAAAGTTGCGATATACACGGATCGGTGTAGTCTTGTATAAAGCAGATAATATTTTTGTACTGGTTAAAATCGGCGGCGGGGTGAGTAGTAGTTAAAACCACGCAGGGCATACCGGCATTTTCGGCAGCTTCTACTCCTTTAGGTGCATCTTCAAATACAACGCAGGCGGCAGGGGCAACGCCCAATAATTCGGCGGCTCGCAAAAACGTTTCCGGGTCGGGTTTGCTGTCTTTTACATCGTCGGCGCTTACAATAGCCTTAAAATAATGCCGCAGGTTTAAGTTATCCAGTACAAAATCGATGTTAAACGGAATGGCGGCCGAGCCAATTGCCATTTTAATCTGATGCGCCTGGGCTTGGGCCAGGAAGGCTGGTAAACCAGCTATTAAGGCCAAATGCGGAAAATATTCCTGCTGGTACCGGCGCTCTTTTTCCAAAGATAAATTTATAACCTCTTCGGCACTAAACCGGCCGGGGCCAAAAACACGATCCAATAATTCACTGTTTTTGCCGTACATCTGTACTTTTACTTCGTCCCAAGTTAAATTAGCGTTTAAATCCTGGTTTAATATTTGGTACCAAGCCTGGGCATGGTAGTGCATATCGTCGATTAAGGTGCCGTTTAAGTCAAAAATAAAGGCGCTGGCAGTATTGGGTTTAATATTTTGCATAGTGTAGTAATATTTGAGAGCCAGCATTTGGGAGAGATTACGCCGGTAGAACCGCTTTCTTGGCCGGGCGGTTTAATCAATTAAAATAAAAATAAGGCCCCTTCTCCGTTGGGAAAAGGGGCTTACAATTAAACTCGTTTAGTGTTTTGCTAAATGGACTAACCGCTGCCATGGGTGGTGTTATCACCGCCAATTATTTAGCTTTTGCCCAACTACTTGCCGGTGAAAACACGCGGCAAGGGCAAACGTTCATACCATTTCCAAAACCCTAAACAGCTTTAATGTTAGCTCTAGTAATGAAGCTAACATTAAATTTATTTCTTCTTGCGAGCCATTACCCGTTGTACCGCCTGCACAATGTGGTCGGCATCTAAACCGTATTTTTTCATGAGGTCGGCGGGTTTGCCGCTTTCGCCAAAGCTATCGTCTACGGCTACGTACTCCATGGGTACTGGGGTATTTTTAATGAGTAATTGTGCAATGCTGTCGCCAAGGCCACCTAAACGGTTGTGTTCTTCGGCACTTACTACGCAGCCTGTTTTGGCTACCGAGGCCAGCACGGCAGCTTCGTCGAGCGGCTTAATGGTATGGATATTAATAATTTCGGCGTCGATGCCCATTTCGGCTAGCTTTTCGCCGGCCTGAATAGCTTCCCAAACCAAATGGCCGGTAGCAAAAATACTTACATCGGAGCCCTCGTTTACGGTCCAGGCTTTACCAATCTCAAATTTCTGATCCGGGTCGGTGAAAATAGGCATTACCGGTCGGCCAAAGCGCAGGTAAACCGGGCCTTCGTACTCGGCAATGGCAATGGTAGCGGCTTTGGTTTGGTTATAATCGCAGGGGTTAATAACGGTCATGCCGGGCAGCATTTTCATGAGCCCAATATCTTCCAGAATCTGGTGGGTAGCCCCGTCTTCGCCCAGGGTAAGACCGGCGTGCGAAGCGCATATTTTTACGTTTTTGTTTGAGTACGCAATCGACTGGCGAATTTGGTCGTAAACGCGGCCGGTAGAAAAGTTGGCGAACGTACCGGTAAACGGAATTTTTCCGCCAATGGTCATGCCGGCGGCAATGCCCATCATGTTGGCTTCGGCAATACCAACCTGCACAAAACGCTCCGGAAACTCTTTTATAAAGGCTTCCATTTTAAGCGAACCAATTAAATCGGCACAAAGAGCCACTACATTTTCGTTACGTTTACCAGCTTCTAATAAGCCGGCACCAAACCCCGACCGGGTATCTTTTTTTTCGGTGAAAGTATATTTTTTCATTTAATAATTTCGAGTTGAGTTTCCTGCCCCAGCAGGATTTGTAAAAGTTTATTTGTACCGGCTAAAAGGAAGATAAAGTTGAATTTAGCTTTTAAACCCATGGCGTTAATAATTCCTGGCCTAATTCGCACATTATCAAATCATCAAATTAGCCCATTTATACATAATCTTCGAGGTAGCCGGTTAACTGACCCAAAGCGGCCGCTAATTGCTCATCGTTGGGGGCTACGCCGTGCCATTTATGCGAACCCATCATAAAGTCTACACCGTGGCCCATGTTGGTTTGCATTAAAATCATGATGGGTTTGCCTTTAAATGCTTTCGATTTGGCCAGTTCCAGTACCCGGATTACATCGGTTAGGTCGTTGCCGTTCATTTCGAGTACATCCCAGCCAAAAGCTTCCCATTTGGCTTTCAGGTTACCCAACGAAAGTACTTTATCAGTAGGGCCGTCAATTTGCTGGCCATTATAATCGATCGTCGCGATCAGGTTATCTACTTTATTATGCGGGGCAAACATGGCAGCTTCCCAAATTTGGCCTTCTTGTAATTCGCCGTCGCCGTGTAAGGTAAATACCAGGCTGTTGTCTTGGTTTAATTTTTTAGTAAGTGCTGCGCCAATACCCACCGATAAGCCCTGGCCCAAAGAGCCGGAAGCAATCCGGATACCGGGTAAATGCTCGTGGGTAGTTGGGTGGCCTTGTAAGCGGGAATTTATTTGCCGGAAAGTTTTCAGTTCGCTGGTTTCAAAGTAACCGGCCCGGGCCAAAGTGCTGTACCAAACCGGCGAAATATGACCGTTAGACAGGAAAAATAAATCTTCGCCTACGCCATCCATGTTAAACTCCGGGTTGTGCTTCATTACTTTAAAATAAAGCGCCACAAAAAAATCTGTACAACCCAAAGAGCCCCCCGGGTGCCCCGATTGGCATTGGTGTACCATCCGGACAATGTCGCGGCGAACCTGTTTTGCAATCTTTTCTAATTCCTGAATTTCCATTTTTATTTAGTTGTTTTTGTTTCTGGTTGAGGTAAATCTGTAAGTCGTGGCGGTGGGTAAACCTCCCTGATTTTACATAATGGCTAACCGGCTTGTTCTTAATAATATTAGGTATAAAAAAATCTGACCGCTAATATAGGAGGCATTGTACAAAATACCAGCCCTTTGCCGGCTTTGGGTTAAAAGAAACTTACCTGTTACGTTAACCTGGTCTTTAATTAATATTTAAATTACCTGTTTGGGTCCTGTTTTATCCTTACCATTGGGAAGGATCTAAACTACAGATTTTAAGGATATAATTTAGTTGTATTTTTTACACTTGTAAGTTTTTGCGAAAGTTAAAGCTTACTGGTTATAAGGCAAAGAAAGAGGCGATTTTTTAAGCAGTTCTTTTAATTAAATTTTCTTCCGGAGAAATCTGACGGTTAAACAGGTTGCCGGATTTTCCGGAAGAAATATTTTGAGCAGGATATTTTACCGGTTACTCAAGTTTATTTTTAAGCAGATTTTACTCATGGTTCAGCATACGGGCGGCTAATTAGCTTATTGGGATTTTTGGGGTAAAAAAATAATAAAGCGTGTGCCTTGGCCTTCGGTACTTTCTACCTGAATGGTGCCGCCGTAGTTTTGGATGGTTTGTTTTACAATGTATAAACCAATGCCAGTACCTTCTACGTGCTTATGAAAGCGTTTAAACAGCGCAAATAAATGGTTTACCTGGTACCCCGACATGCCCAAACCATTGTCGGAGAATTGCACTGTAATGCCACCGGCCACGGGCTGGGTGGTAATTTTAATAAGGGGTGGCCTATTGGGGTGCCGGTACTTAAGCGCATTAGAATACAAGTTTAGTAAAACGCTGTGCAGGTGCAGCCGCGAAAACTCAATAATATCTACAGCCAGGTGCAGGTGCAGTTGGGCTTGCGTTTGGGCAATCTCCTGGGAGAGTTCCTGCTGAATTTCCTGGAGTAATTTCGAAAACGAAACTTTTACTTCCAGCCCGATAATTATTTGCTGCGACCGGATTATTTGCGTTAGCCCGGATATGGTGCTTTTTAAACTGAGAATTGAACTTTCTACCATGGTGAGTAGACGGTCGCATTCGGGAGATATGTTGGTTGGTAAAGTTTGTTTCAGTTCCTGCACCAGTAGTTCTAAGTTAAAAACCGGCGACTTGAGGTCGTGGCTGGCCATTTGTACAATATAGTCCAGGCTTTGGTTCAGGCGCGAAAGCTCCGTGTTTTTGTGTTCGAGGGCCTGACTGCTCAGTAAAGCTTCTTTTGTCATTACGGCCAACTCACGGTTGCTGGCTTTTACTTCGTCCAGGGCCTCGCTTAAATCTTCGTTCCGGACCGACAAATCGGTGTTGGCTACTTGTAAGTGGTTGTGGGCTCTTTTTAACTGGGCATCTAGTTTATTTAGGTGTTGCAGGAAAAAGAACGTTACCGGTAACGTTATCGAACAGGTTAAAAGAAAAAGAAACAGAATGCCTAAGCCAGGAGAAAATTGCCAGTTGCTCAGGCTATGCAGGTAAAACCCGATAAGTACCGGCGACACGAGTAAAAAATAAATAAAGGCAGAGCGCGCTAGTGTGCCGCCTACATATTTACTCGATAATAGTTTCATCCAGCCTTGGGCCGGGCAAAACAAAAGCAAGGCTAAACTAAGAAGTAAAAAAGAAAATGCCGGGTAACTCGAAATAATAAGGTACTGTTCCCGATCCGGAAATCCTCTTATCCGGAAAAAATTGCTGATGAGGGCCACGTAAGCGGTCATGAAAATAACCGCCGCTAATAGTTGCCCCAAAGTAAAGTGCTTTAACGAAAACAGCAGCATGGCCAGCGCCAGAAAGAAAAAGATTAGCGCCCGTAGCACCAATAGCCTACCCGGCGAATTATTGATGGTGGCCGCGCTGGGGTCGGGTAATAACCATTGGTCTACGCCCAGTTGCAATTGCCAGAGGTAGTCGGCTAAGGTAATAAAAGCCGCAGCTACAATTAAAAGAATGCCTAACCAGGCTATTGTTTTTAACTCCAGGTGTAAACACCACAACGAACCGGCACTTAAAATTAAGGCCACCGCTGTATTTACTTTCATGAATGGCGTAGTAAAAAAGCCGGGCCAGACGTTTAAATAAGCTAGTAGCCAACTTCCCATACTCAATAATCCCAGCCCCAAAACTACCAGTGTAAGCGTGCGGGAGGTGCGTCGCCAACGGTTTGATAAGGGATTGTCTGGTTTAACCATATAGCAGCCAGTTTACCTGGTATTTTGTCTGAATAGACCCTACAAAGCTTTTAATTTACTAGCCGGTTAGATATTTAAGCGGCACACGTTTAGGTAGCCGGTAGTTATTAAAATGGGTTATAGGCGGTAGAAAATTTCTGAATAAATTACAGGCCCATTTATAGCGGTAAACATTATCTAAATGCCTGCACCAGCTTAGGGATATTCACTTTTAACAAGTAAATACGTAAACTTTTATACTAATATACATAGATATTGTTTGAATATTCAGAGATAAAAATGTATTTAATTTGCCTAATGCTCTATGCAACGGCCTAAATAGCTGGGTAGGGGCAGAGAAGGCAGAAAAGTTGAAATCATATTTTTTGTAACTCTTCGGATAATCTCTTAACATTACTGCCGGTGACATACACGTTAAGCATTTATTTAAAAATGAAAAAAATATTTGGCGTAATAATATTATGGCTGATGTTGGCGAGCGGCCCGGTTTTAGCCGCCAAAGTAGATACCCTGGAAATTAAAAGTGCCGCCATGGGTAAAACTTTACGGGCTGGGGTAGTAATGCCGCAAACGTATAAAAAAAGCAAAACTGCTTACCCGGTACTTTACTTGCTGCACGGGTATAGCGGCAATTTCCGCGACTGGCTTACCCGCATAACTGATAAACAACTTTTGCATAACCTGGCCGATAAATACGAAATAATAATTGTTACCCCCGATGGTGGCTATAGCAGTTGGTACCTCGATAGTCCGCTGGACCGCGAAAGTCAGTACGAAACTTTTATTACCCCCGAACTGGTAGAAAAAGTAGAGGGCCATTACCGCACCCAGAAAGACCGGAACGGTCGGTTTATATCGGGTTTAAGCATGGGTGGCCACGGGGCTTTGTATTTGTCGGGGCGCCACCCAGAACTGTACAGTGCGGCCGGTAGTATGAGCGGCGCTTTGGATATCTCGGGTATGGATAACAAAAACCTGAACCAGAGCTTAGAAAAGTTGCTGGGCGCCAAAGCGCAAAACCTGGATAAATTCCAAAGCAACTCGGTGGTGTATATGGCCGAAAAACTAAAAAATAACGATGTTAAAATAATTTTCGATTGCGGAGTGGATGATTTTCTGATCGAGAGCAACCGCGAACTCCACCGCCGGCTGGTGTACAACAAAACGCCTCACGAATACCTGGAGCGGCCCGGTGCCCATACCTGGACTTACTGGACCTATGCGCTGGAGTACCACTTACTATTTTTTCAGAAAGTAAGCCGCAGCAGCAGCCCATTGCCAGTAGCCGCCCCCAAATAAATTACTTGTAAAAGCTGTTGGCTAACTAAAGAATAAACAAAATGCAGTTTCAGGGATTAAGAACCGTAATTTACCACGTACCCGATTTGGCCCAGGCCAAAGCCTGGTACAGTGTAGCCTTAGGCGTATTGCCGTATTTTGATGAGCCTTTTTACGTTGGTTTTAACGTGGGTGGCTATGAGTTGGGCCTAGACCCCGACATGACCAACTTAGCCGCCGGCAGTAATGTAGAAACCTATTGGGGCGTAAATAATATCAATCAAACTTATAAAAGCTTAATCGAGAAAGGTGCCCGGGAGCACGCGCCGGTGCGGGAAGTAGGCGGCGGCATTTACGTAGCTACTCTTCTGGATCCGTTCGGCAATATTTTTGGCATTATTGAAAACCCCCACTTTAAAGGCGAAGAAAAACAAAAAGAGTTTTAGCCTATCCTGCTAGTTTGCCCCAGCACTTTGGCGCCGCCCAAAGTAATAAGTACCTGCCGCCAGTTTAGCCTTGCTAAACTGGCGGCTTTTTATTTTACCCGTAATGCAGCTTACTTCAGCTCGGTTTTTAATAAATAATCCCAGAGAACTACGCCTACCGTTACCGAAATATTTAAAGAATGTTTCGTGCCAAACTGCGGAATCTCTACTACGGTATCTACCAGGGGCATTACGGTATCGGCTACGCCAAAAACTTCGTTGCCAAAAATAAAAGCGTATTTCGCTTCGGGGTCCGGTGTAAAGTTTTGTAAAAGGGTGCTGCCTTCGGCTTGTTCCAGGGCAATTAATTGGTAGCCCTCATTTTTTAAGGTTTGCGCCAAAGCGGCGGTATCGGGTACGTGCTCCCAGGTAACCGAATCGATAGCGCCCAAAGCAGTTTTATTTATTTCTTTATTGGGTGGTGTGCCGGTAATGCCGCACAAAAATATTTTCTCTACCCGAAAGGCATCGCCGGTTCGGAACGCCGAACCCACGTTGTGCAGGCTGCGCACGTTATCCAGCACTACTACTACGGGCACCTTGGGTAAAGTTTTAAATTCCTCTACCGATACCCGGTTCAGTTCTTCCATTTTAAGCTTGCGCATCTGTTTATATTTTGTAAAATTTAAATAGTAAACCAACTCACCGGGGCTAAGGCCACCCGGCAGCTACCAAAAAAATATAGTTTCGGGGGGCAAAATTATACAGATTGGCTGTATCTTGCCTTTATTATTTCGGAAAAAAGGGACGATTTGTGGAATTAACGAAAGAAGAACAAGATATTCTGGATTTGCCAACCGGCAAAAAAAGCGGGAAAAAAGAAAGTGCAACCGCCGAGGCTACCGTTACACCGCTCATGAAGCAGTACAACGCCATTAAGGCCAAACACCCCGGTGCTTTGCTGCTGTTCCGGGTCGGCGATTTTTACGAAACCTTTGGCGAAGATGCGGTTAAAGCGGCTAAAATATTAGACATTGTATTAACCAAACGGGGCAACGGTACGGCTTCGGAAGTAGCGCTGGCGGGTTTTCCGCACCACTCCCTCGATACGTATTTGCCTAAATTGGTAAGGGCCGGGTTGCGGGTAGCCATTTGCGACCAGCTCGAAGATCCCAAAATGGTAAAAGGCATTGTAAAGCGGGGCGTAACCGAACTGGTAACGCCCGGCGTATCTTTTAACGACCAGGTACTGGAGAAAAAAAGCAATAATTACCTGGCAGCACTGCACCTGGGCAAAGAACAAACCGGCATTTCTTTTTTAGATATATCTACCGGCGAATTTATTACGGCCCAGGGCGATAAAGAATACATCCGGAAACTGCTGCAAAACTTTAACCCCGCCGAAGTATTATTTTGCAAACGCGCCAAAGAAGATTTTTTACTTTCGTTCGGGCCCGATTATATTCATTACGCTTTAGATGAGTGGGTTTTTGGTTACGATTTTGCCTACGATTTGCTTACCCGGCAGTTTGGTACTACCTCCCTTAAAGGTTTTGGTATAGAAGGTTTAAAAGAAGGTATTATTGCGGCCGGCTGTATTTTGCACTACCTCGCCGAAACCCAGCACCACGAAATCGGGCATATCCGGGCTATTGGCCGCCTGGAAGAAGACCGCTACGTGTGGCTCGATAAATTTACGGTGCGCAACCTGGAATTGGTGTACCCGCAACACCAGGAAGGCGTGCCCTTAATTGATATTCTGGACCAGACTGTAACGCCCATGGGCGCGCGGTTGCTCAAAAAATGGGTGCTGTTGCCCTTAAAAGAAGTTAGCCAGATTCAGCGCCGACTCAATACCGTAGAAGCTTTAATCCAGAATCCGGATTTGCTGCACGACATTGTGCATTACCTGAAGCAGATAAACGACCTGGAACGCCTGATCTCGAAAGTAGCCGTAAAACGCATAAACCCGCGCGAGTTGTTGCAACTGAGCCGGGCGCTGGAAGCCATGCTGCCCATAAAAGAGCTCCTGGCGTACAGCAAAGTGCCCGCCTTGCAAAAACTTTCGGAGCAGCTTATTTCCTGCGAGAGCATCCGGGAAGAAATTAAAGTTAAAATAAAATCCGATGCGCCGGTGCTCACCAATTTGGGCAATATTATCAACAACGGCATTCACGAAGAGCTCGATGAGCTGCGTAAAATTGCTTTTTCGGGTAAAGATTATTTGTTGCAGTTGCAGCAGCGCGAAGTGAAAAATACCGGCATTACCTCGCTTAAAATTGCCTATAACAAAGTTTTTGGGTATTATTTAGAAGTTACCCACGCCCACAAAGACAAAGTGCCCGCCACCTGGATCCGGAAGCAAACTTTGGTAAACGCCGAGCGCTACATTACCGAAGAATTAAAGGTATACGAAGAAAAAATATTAAACGCCGAGGACCGTATTTACACCATCGAGCAGCAAATATTTAACGAACTGGTGCTCTCAGTTGGCGATTTTGTCAGCCAGATCCAACAGAATGCCAAAGTACTGGGCACCATTGACTGCCTGACTTCTTTTGCGCTGGCGGCGATCCAGTTTAAGTACGTTAAGCCCGAAGTAAACGAAAGCAAAACCCTGCACATTAAAAAAGGGCGTCATCCGGTAATTGAGCGGCAATTACCGCCCGGCGAAAGCTATATTCCCAACGATATTTTCCTGGATACCGAAGAGCAGCAATTAATGGTAATTACGGGCCCCAACATGGCCGGTAAAAGTGCTTTGCTGCGACAAACCGCTTTAATTGTGCTCATGGCCCAGATTGGTTCTTTTGTGCCCGCCCAGGCCGCCGAAGTAGGCATTATCGATAAAATATTTACGCGGGTAGGGGCTTCGGATAATCTGGCCCGCGGCGAAAGTACCTTTATGGTGGAAATGACCGAAACGGCCAGCATCCTGAACAACCTCTCGGACCGCAGCCTGGTACTGATGGACGAGATTGGCCGGGGCACCAGCACCTACGATGGTATTTCGATTGCCTGGGCCATTGTGGAGCACCTGCACAACCACCCCAAAGTCCGCGCTAAAACGCTTTTTGCCACCCACTATCACGAGCTAAACCAACTGGCCGAAGAACTGCCGCGCGTGCGCAACTTTAACGTATCGGTAAAAGAAGCTGGGAATAAAATATTGTTTATGCGCAAACTCATGCCGGGCGGCAGCGAACACAGCTTTGGGATACACGTGGCGCAACTGGCTGGTATGCCCAACAACGTGGTGATACGGGCGAACGAAATTATGCACCACCTGGAGCAGGACAAAATCCGGCAGGGCGATAAAAAAGCGTTCCAACAGGTACCCAAGCAAAAATTCCAGCTAAACATGTTTGAGCTAAACGACCCGCTGATGCTTAAAATCCGCGATCTGTTCGATAAGTTGGATATTAATACCATTACGCCCGTAGAAGCCCTATTAAAGCTAAACGAGTTGAAAATGCTGGCCAATGAGGCCAAGAAAGACAAGTAGCTGTTAAGAATTACCAGCAAATATTTACCTAAAAAGCACCACTAGTTTGGTGATAACCAAACTGGTGGTGCTGTAAAATTTGTAAGCAGCTAGCTAAAGCGGCACCTAAACAGGTTGCAAAAAAATGGGGGAGTGGCTATTACACACCCGTACGGGGAGAAAAAAGGATAATAGGTATTAATCCATTCGGGGAGGGATAAAAAATTTTCTTCCTGAAAATCAGGTTAAAAGGAAAAAGCTGAATTTTTTTTACAGAAAGTACTTGACAATAATCAGAAGTTGCGTACATTTGCATCATCAAAACACAGTAACACGGTGTAGCGATAACAAAACGCGAAAGTAGCTCAGTTGGTAGAGCGCGACCTTGCCAAGGTCGAGGTCGCGGGTTCGAACCCCGTCTTTCGCTCCAGAAGAGAAAAGACGTTGCGCCCGCAACGTCTTTTCTTTATCTCTAAGTCTGTGGAGGTGCAAACCTTCCTGCCGGGGTGGTGAAACTGGTAGACACGCAAGACTTAAAATCTTGTGAACATTAGTTCGTGCGGGTTCAAGTCCCGCCCCTGGTACATAAAAAGCCGCTTTTTAGCGGCTTTTTTGTTTTATCCCCATTTTTTCTGAACAGCAGTAGGAAGTCGGAGACTTCCAAATTCATTTAGAGTTTGTAGTCTTCCGTAGGAAGACTACAAACAGCTGGGTTCATTAATGTTTAAGCTCCATTTTATTTTCTATATAATCTTCAAAAGTACCTTCAATAAAATTTACGGTTTTGCTCAGGCTTAAATAATTACTCTTTACTTGGTCAGTAAGGAATGGGTCTACTACTTCAATGGTAACTGCTTTAGAAATGTTCTTCCTAAATAGGGCTTTAATATGAACATCAGCTTCTGGAAATGAGTAGCCGACAAAAACAATCTTATTAGCCTTCCTTATTTCAATTGCAGCTTCATCTATTAGTTTATTAATAGCTGGATGAGTTAAGTTTTTTATGTAAGACGGTGGAACAATAAAAGTATCAAAGGGA
Organism: Adhaeribacter sp.; assembly: GCF_057359045.1. NCBI lineage: Bacteria > Pseudomonadati > Bacteroidota > Cytophagia > Cytophagales > Hymenobacteraceae > Adhaeribacter > Adhaeribacter sp. The sequence goes on along the minus strand of NZ_JBMQUD010000119.1, from coordinate 7,597 downwards.
TTCTCATCATTTGGACAAATTAAATCGTATTCAATCTTTTCCAGATTCTCATCGCTTGGCCAAATTACACCTTTAAATCCTTGTGCGTCTAAGTCAATTTCAGTATCCCAGGGAGTTAGTAAGACTTGATTGCAACAATTGCAATACTTCCAATTTAAGGAACCGTGTATTTTTATAATTTTAATAGGCTTTGGAGCCCCTCCTTTCCAAACCGTTAATGGTTCTCTAGGATTATCCCACCAATGAAAGGCATCGATTTTATTGTAATGGTCATAATTCATGAAGTTTATACAATAATCTATTGCTGCTATATCAGGATATAAGAAATCAAATGGTTCTTCCAATAATGTGTCGTAGTTCATAGTTAAAACTGAAACATTCCTATTGGAAACAGCTACTTTTTGCCAGAATCGTTTATATACCCCCTTACTATTATTACATATGCTAATTGTATGATGAACTAAACGAATTAAGGCTTCTTTTACTGTGACAATTTTCTGAGTTGTATAGCTTTTCCCTAAACTCTCCAGTTTAGATATAAAATAATCTAAGTATCCAAAAATAGATTCTAAGGAAGGATAATGTCCATTGATTATATGAAAGTTATCTTCTATAAATACTTCAAGTAATTTTGAGGCTTGAGAAGGTGTTCCATTTAAAATATTAGGAAGTAAATCTTTTTGTAAAGGCGCCCCATCTGCAATAGAGGCACCAGCACCAAACACAAACAATACATCCCTTTGAGGTTCATAAGGAATATACTTTTTTTGATAAGTTCTCATTCTAAATTGGTATAAGCATAATTATAAAATCCCATCTTACGGAACAAGAAAAAAGGTGCAGAAATATGAAGACCTTTTAAGCCTCCATATTCTACACCTTAGTAATCGTAATTATAAGTTTTAAGCTTTTTCATGAAGGGAGTACTTCCCCTCGTAATTAATATGTTCAAGGCAGATAAAAGCCATTTTAGTTTTATCCGACATCCGCCCTTTGATTTTTATTGTCCTAATCTCCTTAAGACCTTCGGTTACCATAGAGCCAAAAACCAAAAAGGAAAGCATTTCGGAAAGTTTACCTGCTGCAAAAACATTCTTCCCAACTATTCTGTAAGTTCCTAAATAATCACCTTCCATATAAACTGCTAAAGGCTTTAATTTAGGAAATCTTATTGAATCTTGGACAATAGTAAATAAAAGGTTTGAAGAGTTGTAAACTAGGTGGCTTTTATAAACAAAAATGGAATCCATTATTTTAAAGCTCCTTTTCTCTTTATATCTTCTTCACTTGGTTGATAGTCCGAAAGGGTATCACCCCCGCTGTTTGTAGTCTTCCGCAGGAGACTGCAAACTTTTAATGAAACCGGAGGAACGCTGTTCCGGTACATACCAGCAAAGGCAACTACATGCAAGGCGGCTACCAAATCAGAGACCAGAACGGTATTTATTTAATCACCTTTGCGGTGGTGGAGTGGGTAGATGTGTTTACCCGGAAAGATTATGCCAACGTGGTAGTAGAAAGTTTGCAGTACTGCCAGAAAGAAAAAGGATTAATTATCTACGCCTGGTGCATACTATCCAACCATTTGCACCTGATTGTATCGGCGGCCGAAGGATTTGCCTTATCGGCTATTCTGCGGGATTTCATAAAGTTTACTTCTACTTCTATTCTTAAAGCCATTGAGCACAACCCGCAGGAAAGCCGGCGCAATTGGATGCTTTGGCTATTTAGAGCCGCTGGCGAAAAGAATAGTAAAAACACGAAATACCAGTTCTGGCAGCAGGATAACCACCCGATAAGCTTGGAGTCTAATCAATTTAAAGATGAAAAACTATATTACTTGCACCAGAATCCGGTAGCCGCTGGTTTGGTAGCTGAGCCGGAGCATTATATTTATTCCAGTGCCATAGATTATGCCGGTGGTAAAGGTTTGATTAATATTACTTTTTTGTAAAATGTGGTAAGTCGGAGACTTCCCGTTTCATGAAAAGTTTGCAGTCTCCTGCGGAAGACTACAAACAGCTGGGGGTATCAGAGACTATAAACAGCTGATACGTAGGTTATAAAATTGGCTTATTTAATTTAAGTATTTTAAATAACTATTGTATCAATATTTGTAAGTAGCAGTAATACTAAACTTTAAAACACCGGATAAATTCTCCTCCAAATTATTTCTATTTCAAAGCTTCCTTTACGGAACTACCAACCGCCTTCTCGTTAGTATAATCAAGCCCTAAAAAAGCAGCAATAGTTTTCGCTAACTGATTTTGCCAATATTGTCCGTTCTTTTTCATTTCGCCAGTAGCCGGTGTATCTGGTCCCATAACCGCAAACCAGATAGCATCAGAACCAATATAATCCTTTCCGTGTGATTTCCAGCCTTTTTTGGACTGACTGCCTCTCCCATGATCCGTTGTAATAAGAAAAGTCGTTTTCCCAGCATAAAAGGAATCGGACTGCGTATACTCCCATAATGATTTAATCAGGGCGTCTGTCTGGTGCGCTGATTTTAAATAGTGGTCATAACGCCCGTCATGGGCAAAGTCGTCGGTTTCTCCATAAGAAATAAAAACAACCTTCGGGTGTTTACGCTTAATATACTCCAGCGCATAATGGTGGGTAAAAGCATCTAACCGAACGGAGCTCCAGGGGCTGGGTACCTGCGCTTGTAGTTCATTTAAAAAAATCTCCCGGTTACTTAAGCTCTTGCCCGCCACCGTACGAAATCCGGCATTTACCGGAATACCACTGCGTTGTTCATTGATGATAAAAGGGAAAACATCCCAGGAGCCAAAAGCGGCGACCTGGCCTTTATAGGCTGGTTGATTTTGAATCCATTCCAGAACGGTTACATTCGGGTTATCTATCTTGTTATTGGAATTAATGCGCGGGTCGGCAAATCCAGTCAGGATTTCGTTATAACCAGGATAAGAGAACCAATAAGAATTGGAAACATTTACTTTGTTGTTTAGCCACCGATTACCGTATAATTGCCCGTTTTTACCAATTGTATTCCAGAACCAGGGCATCAATTTTTCGCGCCTTTCCCGGGCAGAAGATGCCCCAAATAATTTACCCAAAGCAACCGTATCTTTTACATACACGGGGTCTTTTATCAGGCTGTCAACTGCTCCGCCAAACAACTCTTCCCAGCGGAAGCCATCTAAAGTTATCACAAATATGTTTTGTGTTTTACTTTTGTTCTGCGCAAATGCGGCCTGAGAAAATAAAATAAAGCCACTCAGCAGCAACAGTAACTTTTTATTTATCTGAATCATGCTATAAACTTATTAGATATTTTGCTAGGTTGTGGTAAAACTTAAGTCAGATATTGACTTAAAGATATAAGAAGCAAAAGAATAACTCATCTGGCAGTAAGAGGTAGAATTTTACAGGACTTGATTTTTCCAGTATTGGAACCTGTTTAGCGGTTATTAAATATTGAAGCTGTTTGGTATATCGTTAAAAAGCGAAGAATCCGCCGCTATGGGTGGTGTTATCGCTTTAGCCTTGCGGCTAAGCATATTAGAGCAGATTTAGATGGGTAAAAAATTAAGCTACTTTTAAAGTATTAATCTCCGTTATGCTGATAGAATCTAACGGGCAAGTAAACGATTAGATTTTTTCAGAATGACTCTTTTTGCCTCCTGTATCTTGTTATAGTTCCTCTTTTAAATACCTAAATTTCCCCTAGCCTGTATGCCTATGGTTTTACCGGCTTCAACTTATACGGCAACGGCCCCTGGCTTTCCGTGCTCAACCACATAAGTAGCCCGGGTCGTAACAGGGGCCCCGGGTTTATCAATGTAAGGAACTACTTTAAAGTAGGTGTGCCATTTAGCGGGAGTTACTTTACACAGCACATAACCTCTTTGGGAATTTACAAATTTTATATGCGCATTTTCTGCCATGGCCACTTTTCCCCCCTTAGATAAATCTAACCCGTTTCCGCCCGAGGAAACGCTGGTACACCCAAATTCGGTTGCTAATGTAGCAGAACCCGGATTATCAAAGTCCTCTTTCAGGTCGTTCACCCAGTTTTGGTGCGAATCGCCGGTAAGCACTACTACATTTAATAGTTTTTTCTTCCGGATAACCTCAAATAAGCGGTTGCGGCTGGCCACAAACCCATCCCATCTATCCGAACCAAAACCTACTGCCGGGCCTTCTTTATCGTCGCGCTGCACCATTAATACCTGTTGCGCCAGTACATTCCATCGGGCAGAAGAGGATTCTAAATTCTTGAATAACCACGCTTCCTGCTCCGCTCCCATTATAGTGCGCGATAGATCTACCCGGTCGGGGCAAGGAGAATGGTCGGGAATTGTACAATTAGGTGCCGAACGATATTGGCGGGTATCCAAAATATTTACATCCATCAGGTTCCCGTAGGCAAACCGGCGGTAAACCAGCATATTAATGCTATTGGGTAGCGAGGACTTGCGTAAAGGGGTATGTTCATAAAAGGCTTGAAACGCTGCTGCCCGACGGGCCATAAAAGCAATATTAGTTGGGTCTTCTCCGCCCCAGTTATTGATTACCTCGTGATCATCGAGGGTTATAATCCAGGGGAATGCGGCATGAGCCGCTTTAAGGGCCGGGTCGCTTTTATATTGTCCGTATCGAATCCGGTAATCGTCTAAGGTAACAATGATTTTAGGCGGCACATGCACCCGGCCGGTTTCCGACACATCTCCTTTGCCTTCGTAAATATAATCGCCCAGGAAAAAAACAACATCTAGGTCTTCTTTTGCCAGATGTTCGTACGCGGTAAAGTAGCCATTGGGGAAATTCTGACAGGATAGAAAGGCAAATTTTACTTCTTTTACATCGGCGTCTGCTTCCGGTGCCGTTTTGGTTCGGCCCACCGGGCTAATGGCTGCTCCGGTTTTAAACCGGTAATAATAACGCGTATTGGGTTTTAGGCCGTTAACTTCTACATGCACCGAGTGCCCCATTGCCGGCTCTGCTTTCTCCGTTCCTTTTTTAACAATATTCCGGAAGGCTTCATCTTTTGCCACTTCCCAACTTACTTTTACTGCTTCCGCAGGCATGCCGCCTCCTACTGTTAAGGGCTGGGGCGCTAATTTTGTCCAAAGTACTACGCCATCCGGCAATGGGTCGCCGGAAGCTACTCCTAGTTTAAAAGGATAATTATCGGGTTGAGAGGAATCTTTATTAGAAGCGGGAGAAGCATCTGGTTTGCTGCTACCCAAAACAGACATAGGCCCCAACAGCCCAATGCCGGCCAATAAGCCTGCACCGCGTTCAGTGGCCCGCAAAAATCCGCGCCGGGTCAGTTTATTTTTTATTTCATCGCTAATTTTAGATTCCTTAGGGCTTAGCTCGTCGAATTTACTATCTTTTTCTTCCATTACGATTTGTAGAAGTTATATCTCAATTTATAAAAAAATATATGTGAGTGTATAGTGCAGCCGCAAAAAATTAATAAGAACCACGCATAAAGGCAGGAACGTTAGGCTAAATATTTCTAAATAGGTATTGCATCACCGGGCCACAGGCAACCAGTTGTTTGTAGCCTTCCAAATTTACTTCTGCTACTATTCTTAAAGCCATTGAGCAGCACCCGCAGGAAAGTCGACGCAATTGGATGCTTTGGCTATTTAGGGCCGCCGGCGAAAAGAATAGCCAAAACACGAAGTACCAGTTTGGGCAACAAGATAACCACCCAATAGCTTTAGAATCGAATAGCTTTAAAGAAGAAAAACTATATTATCTGCACCAAAACTTGGTAGCTACCGGCGCATTATATTTATTACAGTGTAGATTATGCGGGTGGTAAAGGTTTGATTGCTGTTGCTTCTTGTAATAAGGTTGCTTCTTGTAATAAGTAAGAGGCTCCCTTTTTACCCGGCTGTTTGTAGTCAGCCTTTGGAAGACTACAAACAGCCGGGGAAACAGTAAAAATTTTTTCTACATTAGAGTTTTCTACGCTTTTCTTTGGTAAATTCTATTTCCTTGTTGTTAAGCTGAAGTTCCTTCTCTTTTTCTTTTGTATTTCCGCTTTTGATTAGCATGAACTGGTTTTTTTTCTTTAGAAACCATGACTCAAAATAGCGGTAAGAAATATAAGAAACTAAGATTGTTGCTCCTAATTCACTTATAAACATTATGCTGTGTCCTACAGTGGATGGCATATGTGGTAAGAATTTTCTTAAAACAAGAGAGAGTAGGAATAATACAATAAAGTGATAAGCATATATACCATAAGATATTTTACCTAAAAAATTGAATACTCTATTTTCTAATGTTATTAGTGTTTTGGGGTTAGTGCCAACGTTTAATATTATTACAGCATAGACCCCTGCATGGAGATCTTTATCAAACACAGGCAAATACGGAATATGAATGGGGTAGTAGAAAATTGAAATCAATAGGAATGTCCAAGCACATATTTGAATAACAGGATTGTAAATTACTCTCAACAAACTGTTTTTGGAATAGAACAGGTAAGCGCCAATTGCGCCAATAGCCATGCAGTCAAATGGTAAAAAGAACAATAAAGTGTTTACATCTATAGGTATAAAAGCAAACACTCCTATCAATGCCAAACATTTTAATAAAAGATATGCTGTAAGGAATAATAATAAAGATTTAATCACACTTTTTGATTTGTTGATGAGGAATGGCCAGAAAGCGTAAAATTGTTCTTCTACCCCTACGGACCAAAGTATACCAATTAAATCAGGACTATAGCCAAAGAAAAAAGCTAAATTAGGGAGTAGTATGGTATAAAGGGAGGTTGTTATTAGTAGGTTTTGCTTGGGGCCTAGATCAATTAAATTAGGGAATAAAAATAATAAGGTAAGACCAATAAACAGAACAGTATAATAAACAGGCCAGATTCTTAATATTCGTCTGAGATAAAATTTATTATAAGTAATCTGTCCATGTTTCTCCTTTTCTTTTAAAAGAAGGTAAGTTATCAGAAAACCTGACAGAACAAAGAAAAGAACGACTGCATATGTTTGCATTCTGGTATTCCAGAATCCATAGGGTTCTAATCCAAAATATTTACTCCATTGGTCAGTATGGAAAATCAATACAATAATGGCAGCTATAGCTCTAATACCATTAAGTCCGGGGAAAAAAACTCTATCCTCTTTCATAAAGAGGGCAAAATAACAATATCAATAACTGTTATACAAGAATTGTAAAGCTTATTAATAAGTAGAAAACATAATAGTTAATATTTTTCAAACAACAAATTACTTAAGTTCAATAAAGCTTAGTTAAACCCATCTGTTTTAAGCCTTCCAAAGGGAGACTTAAAACTTTTGATGAAACTGGAGGAACTCTGTTCCGGTAAATACCAGCCAGGGTTACTACAGGCAAGGAACCTTAGTGTAGCCTCTTAAAAATTCAATTCGGTTTTTAATTAAACTTAACGGTTACACTTTTACCGGCAAAATCACCTTCTGGTAAATCTACTAAAAGGGCGGTGCTGCCTTGTTCGGCATTTGGGAGAATGGTAAAAGAATCGCCTTTGGCTTTATGCGTGCCAGACAAGGTTACCGAAACGCTTTTTAGTTTTCGGGAAGGATCAGAAACGGTTAATTCCTGTACTTTGCCGTTT
>NZ_JBMQUD010000118.1:0-40729 GCF_057359045.1 Adhaeribacter sp. | reverse complement strand
TATTTAAATATTCCGGTCACCAAGGTCTGTGCCCTCACAGACCTTTAGTATAACGCCAGCTACCGGCTTTCTTTCGGTTTGTGAGGGCACAAACCGAGGAACAACTATTCTTAAACTATTCATTACCGAGTTATAATTCCCAATGCGAGCATCATGCACAAACCGAGGAACGGCTATTCTTAAACGACTATTATTTGGCACCAGGAATAGCTTCTCTTTACCAAGCAATATTTTAGCAGATAGCTTCATTATTTTAACCTTTTGGGTTTGGCAAAATCCTGGTCCATCTGGTAAGGCAGTTCCCATACTTTATCTCCTTTTTTATTCGTAAAATATAACTTCGATTCCGAGAATTTATCGGCGTCACCATCGGCCCAGAAAGCGTAAAAATCGGGATGGGCGTTTACCGGGCGGCGGGCATACGAGTGGTTACGGGGACTGTTTTGCGTAATTTGCTGTTGTTTTTGCCAGGTTTTGCCATTGTCTTTACTTACCCACAAAGCCATTTCGCCGCCAGTGCCGTACCGTTGTGGCCCTGGCTCGGTGGGGCCAATAATTTCCCAGTAATTATCTTTTATGTAAAGCGAGCCCATATCGTAATTATGCGTCGATTCGCAGACTTTCTGAAAGTTCCACTGGCCGTTTTCCCACCTTATAAGCTGCCATTCGCGCGGATCGCCTTGCGACCCCGGCTGAAAATGACGACTAACCACAGCCAATATTACGGGGTTGCCATTTTTATCAAAATTTAAATCGTTTAAATAAACCAACTTGCCTTCGGCTTCATAGTTTTTTACCAGGGCTTCGGACTGGGAGCTGCTTAGTGGAATGGTTAAGGACGCACCGCTCATCGTTCGCCAGGTTTTACCCATATCTTCGGATTGTACGGCGTAAATATTGGTGCGCTTATCTACGTTGCCGCCGGGGTGGTAATTAAACACTGATACCAGTTTGCCCTGGTGCATATTAGTGAGTTGGTAATGGCCGCCCATGCCAGCCAGTTTTTGCGCTTCAGTCCAAGTCCGGCCATCGGGGCTGGTAGCAAAATATAGTTCCCGGCCTTTGGTATACCGGGTAAACATATGTATAAAACCTTGCCCGGGTACCCACCAGGGCTGCGGGTAAGTCAGGTCGCCCTCGTACATTTTATCAAAAGCATCAATCTGGTAAGGCTGCCGGCTTTTAAATATTAGCCCTAAGCGGGAAGTATTCCGGCCGCTCACAAACACCCAGATATACCCTTTATCGTCGATGGACAAAGAAGCATTGTCGTGCGGATCGTCTACGCCCATTTTATCGTACACAATAACGGGTTTGGGTACCACGCCCTTTTGATGATCATAATATGACAGCATAATGAGCAGGTGCTTTTCGGTTTGCTGCGTGGTGCCGCCGTACACAAAAAAGGTTTTCTTTACGGCCGTGGCATAAATGGCTACCGGAATATGATTGGCCGTATAAGTACCCAAGCCACCGGAATATTTATCGCCGTGTTCCGAAAACTGCCCCAGCGTAAACCAGATGCCTTTGTAACCATTGGCTCGTTTGGTTTGCGCCGCCACCTCTCCCGAAGCCAATACCACGAAAAAACACACAACAATATAATAGTACCAGTTTTTAATCCTACCCATAATTAACTTTTACAATCTACTTCAGTATTTAACTTATTTACTTTTCTGTTCCAGCACGACACTCTCTCCGGCCATATCACCAATGGGCAACTTAACCTGAACCAAAGTACCTGCTTGCTTTCCTTTCCAGGTAGCCTGCCAGTTATTGCCAGTTCCCTCAAATCGGCCGGTAATATTTAATTCCAAGGTTTGCAGTTGGCGCGAAGGATCAGAAACCGTTAACTTTTCAATGCCGTTTTTACCCGTTTGGAGCATTACCATACAAGGGTTTTGGGCGGTAAGCGTCAGTTCTTTGGTTAACTTAATGCTGCCGGGTTGGTAAAATACTACCTGACTAATGTTAGCTTTTTTATGATGTACCGCTTGTACTGCAGGGGTATTCGCCAATATTTGTAAATTATTTTTTTTGCGGTAAGCTTCTACCTGTGCGGCCGCCAGATTTGGCACTACTATATAGGCGTAGCCCGCATTCTGGGGTTTGGCGCCGTGGTCGAGCCAGAGCTTAAATACCTCTTTTTTTACTTCGTCGGTAGTAGCCCAGGTATGGTGGTTAATTTCGTGCCAGTTGCCGGTAGCCGTATTATTTTTCAGATGCAGCGCGGTGGGTGCCAGGAAAATATAGGCAATATTATCGTGCGCCACCCAGGCAACTTTATCCAGGTTGTGCTCGCCTGATGGTAAAATTTCTTCTTTATCGCGTTTTATAATTACCTGCTGGTTAAGCAAACTTTGGTTCAGGGTGGTGGCTACGGGGTATTCGGTGTTGGCGGTAATGCCGGTTCCCAGGCAAACGTATGCATCCTGGAAGAAAAACCAGGCCTTGCGGGCTTTTAGCGGGTCGTGTACGCTGGTTAAATCAATAGCGGCGGTACCCAGGTGGCCATCGGTTACCCCACCCACAAAACTAGATTTGCCTTTTTTAGCGATTTGCTTCCAGGGCGGTAAGGTTGGTTTTTGTACCACGGTAGTGCCGGGTACTTTTTGCCAATCCCATACCGGAAAAATATTGAAATACTCCTGCCCCGTACAGTAAATAAAATTAGAACCATCGCCAAAGTGGTGGTTTTTCAGGCCTTCTTCGTTATGCGGTTCTTCCATGTTATTGCCGCGGCTGGAGTGCATCCGGACGGAAGCGAAATAATTAGGCCGCTGGTGGGTAAAATATTCAGAATGCCAGAAAAAATGGGTGCGCGCCAAATCTGGTTCTTTCTCGCCCTGCCGGATTTTAATAATATTATTTAATTCTTCGCGGCGGTAGTTTGACGCAAGAACTAAATTTTGCGCTAACTCAGCGCTGGCCGGACTAAGGGCATCTTTGCGGGAAAGCTCGCGGTTTTTGGCACCAGCATCCGGATACTTGCCGTACACCATCGACTGGCAAATGCCATCGAGAAAATAATCAACGAGCAGTTTCATGGCCGATTCGGGCAAGGTGAACTGAGTGCCGGCAATTTTAACTGCCCAATAAGCAAACGAACTGGCATAACCGGTGCCGTACGATAAGGTAGAAATAACATTATCGGTGCGGTGATGAAAGCTTAAATCGGGTTTTAGGCCGCGGCCGGTAGTAACTTTAATTTCGTCGGCCATTACCTGAACCACTCTGGCCAGCACCTGTTCATCGCGCGAAAACAAAGCTTGTTTCCCCAGCATGCCGGCTATCTGAATCAGGTCGCCGCCTGGCCGGGCCCCAAAAGCTTCCAGGCTAGCCCGGTTGGCAATTTTTAAACCTTTTTCTCGCTGCGCTAGGGTTAAATCGGTATCAAGTACCAGCAAAATATTAATCATGTGGTTGGGTGTACCCATCTCGTTCCACCACCAGTTATCGCAAATAAAATCGTGTTTTAGCCAGAAATCCAGCGCCGACGAAGCCGCTTTTTTTGCCTCCGGATTGCCATAAAACTTAGAACCCGTTTTTTTGTAAGCGCGGCTTAGCTCCAGCATGTTTTGTAAATGCTCGCTGTGCTGGAAACCCGTGCGCGATACATCCTGGTAATTAATATTAGGCCAACTACCATCCGGCTTTATGGATTTTATTAATTCGCTAATAACCGCTTCGTTTATAGCCGGTGCCATTAAGTCTGCTATAATCCGGGTACGGATCTTTTCCAGATCGGCATTGGCTTGGTAGCCAATAGTGCCGTAACTATTAGCCGTTGCAGAATTGTCTGGCAGTTGTTCTTTACCAGTAGCAGCTATTTTTATGCTGGCGGCATGGCTGTAAACCGGCAACAACAAGCCGGCACTCACCACAGCCAAAGCCAACTTTTTTCTTGCATACTTAAAATTCATGACAAATACGCATAAGGGAACTAGAACTAACTCTCCGGAAAAAACGCAGTAGTGCTTCGCCAAATTAAATGTTAGAAATTAAAAATTATGAATGTAGGATTAAAAGAGGTCTTTTTGCTGCTTTTACCCTTATTTAGTTCTAGTAATTAAATTAGACTAGCACGGGCCAAATATTACTTTTTATTATCATAAGTTAAAAGCGGCGGCATAAGCGTAGGGAAAGTCCAGGCAAAATGATGACCGGGATAATGAATTGGCCGGGCTGCTTTTACATACTCATTGTATTTGGGGTCTTTGTAAATTGGGTACATGGCTTCGAGCAAGTTACCTGGCCAAGAACCAGGTTTACCGGGGCTCGGGTTCTGAAACCACTTCCATTGGTCGGGGTGCTGGCTGTGGTAAAGCATATAATCCAGCGCGGTTTTAATAGACCGGCCATCTTCCTGGTAAGTAAACAGGTTCGTGCCATTGGCCTGATAGGCTACCCAACCTGCCGCCGTAATGGGCGCCAACGAAAAATACGTGTACCAAATGCCGTTAGCCTGCCGTTTTACTTCTTCGGGCATGTGGCCGTCGGGCGCAATTTTATGAAATAAATCGCTTTTTATTAACCGGATATTTTCGGCCACTTCGGCTTTATCGTCGAGTAAATAAGCGGTCAGAATAGAACCCATACGCCCCCAATCAGCCCAATTGTTTTTGCGGGTTCTGATTTCATCGGCCGATTTCCGATAGACATTTTTGGCCCAGGAAAAGAATATTTCCTTATCGGGTTGTTTCCACGTTTTGTAGTTGTAAAGCAGTTCGGCCGCTATAATCATAGCAGTACCGGAATAAGCCATTACCAGACTACCATCGTGGTTTGAATAAGATTTATTTTTGTGGGCCCAAGCCATTAGGAGTTCCAGCGCTTTATCGGCATACTTCTTTTTACCGCTCAACTGGTAAGCCAAAGCACAAGCGTAAGCATTAAAGGCATCGGTTTGCAAGCTTTTAGAGTTGCTTCGGTGCTTAGCTGCATCTATATAATAGCCCGGCACATTAAAATCGGCCAGGGCATGGGTTTCTGCCAACAAAGCCGAATCGGCTTCGGCCACTAATACCTGGTAGGCATTGTAAAATGGTTGTTGCTTCTGCTGAATCTTTTTCTTTACAAAATCGATTTGTTTTTGGGGATGCATGCCGCCGGGGTGCTCATACGCAAAGGCCGGTTGCATAAAACAGAGAAAAAGAAAAGCATAAAGAAAAATATGAGGCGTTCGCATACAAGCTTATTTTAAATTATTGCACCAAGGCACAAGTATTCTATTTGTTAATACCGGCATAATATCTGGAGTGGATATAGAAGAATCAACGTGATTTAAAATTATCTACCTCGATCTTTCAATAGTATTTCCCGTCATTATTTAACTGGCAACGGCGATTGCGGCCAGTGGGCCAGCGGATGAACTTTATTCGTTGCCTTCTTTTCGGCGTTTTCCGGGATTAAGTAAACGGTTAAAGCGCCTTTGGCCTGTGCGGGCATTTTGGCTTCAAAACCAACCAGGGTAGTATTGGGGTTAGGCGCATCGTAATCGCGGGGCGGCTCGGTAGACCAGGTTTTCAGGGTAATATTAGCGGGTTCCTGTACTTGTAATATCAGCTTTTTATCGTTTTGGGTTAGTTCTGCGCGGTTTTTACCGGTAATTTTCACTTGGGCCGGGGTGAGCAGGCTCCAACGTACGGTGCTTTCCTGCGGCAAGGTTTCCAGTTCGTCGCGCACCACTACGTACGCCTGGTCTACAATGGCAATGCCCCGGTTTGCCTGGCTCAGCGCACCTTTGTATACTTCGCTCATATTGGTAGTGGCACTCATAAACGCCGGTGCCTTAGAAACACCCGTAATGGGCGCTTTACCGTCTACGCGTTGCAGTTCGTTGTTAACCGTAAGGGTATTGTGCACCCGGTTGGTGTACCGGAATACTTCCCAGCGCTGCGCATTCTGGGTACGGCCAAATAATTGAACGCCTTTTGATTCGAGCGATTCGTAGTTCTGCATACCAAAATCCATGGCCCAGCGTACACCGTTGGCTTCCATTACAAAAGAACCAATATCCATGTGGGCGTGGTTTACCGAGGGCGAGCCGCCTTTAAAACCTACGTATATGGCATTTGGGTCGGTCCAGGAAGTGCGCATCAGGGCTACCGGCATGCTGCCGGCACCCGCCCAAACTTTTTCTTTTGGGGCCGGAATATTCTGGATGCTCATGCCGTTGCTCCAAATCATAATAGCCGGCAACAAGCGATCTTTTACGTGTTTGCTCGCCTCTTCTTTTTGTAAGCGGCTGCGCTCTACCCACAACACCGACGGGTCTTTCAATTTATTTGCAAACCAGAACATAGCGGGCTGTAAACCACCACCAGTACCAGCATCGGAATAGTTAAAAGAATTACCCGAAGGGCCGGTCATGTTTTGCAGGTAACCGGCGGTTTGCAGAAAACCAGGCTGGCTGTTTAAACCAAAATCCTGGCCAAAGGCTTTCTCGATGGCACTGTTAAACATTACATTAAAGCTGGTGCCGTAGCCCCAGTAACCATACCCTTCGGGGTAAGCGCCGCCCGGACTATAATCTTTCATGGGCAGTACAATGGTTTCGATGGCGCGGTTAATAATATTGCGGGCTAGTTCCGGCTGATCTTCGTAGATAGCCAGCGCTCCGTAAGCCATACCGGCATTACAAACCTGGTTCCAGTTGTGGGTAACTTTGAGCCAACTGTTGTGTTTGGGGTTGAGCGAAGGCTCTAAACCTTTTTTCAGGATAGCATCTTTTATAGCAGCTTTAGCGTTAGGTGATAAATCCTGGTGCAGCCAATCGTAACCAATGGCTACAGCCATGGTCATTTCGGCTACATCCAGAAAGTGCGAAGGATTCCAGTCGCTGAAAGCCGAGATGGCGAGCATTTCTTTTTCGGCGCGTTGTAAATATTTAGGCTGCTGGCTTAAGCGGTAAGCATACGACAGAAAGAATATGCGCCGCAAAGCTTCCCTGGATTTATCGAGTAAACGGCGGCCAATCTGAATTCTTTCTACGGGTGGCTTATCCAGTAAATTATCGCTTTCGGCCAGAATGGCCTGGTGCATTTTTTCCCAGGTTTTATCGGCTGAGATGGTTTTCCGGATGGCGGCTTCTTCGCCGGCCAACAATAACAAGCGCGGATGCGCAGGAAGTTTGGTGGTTGCTGTAACCGGACCGTTTTGAGCGGCTACCGACAAGTTGAGCAACAGCAATATGCCTAAAGTATTTAAAAAGTGGTGGTATAATTTCATTGCGTATTAATTAGTTGGTATCGTCATTCTGGTTAGAGAAGCAAGCATTTGATTACTGCGGTTGCGTAAAGCCAACACGTTTACCAGCCGCCCGCGTGGGTATTACCAGTCTGGTTTTAGCCTTGTACCCAAAGCCGCATGGGTAAAATATACCAGCTTTAAACGCTGCTTTTAAGGCATTAAAATAACTTTATCCGAACGTACCAGTTGTTGTTCGCGGTTATTGCCATTGCCAGTATATTTATTATTTTCAATTTTACCATTGCGCACGGCATAAGTTTCTACCCCGTAGCCATCGTTAAACTGCACCTGGTTGTTACTTACCGTAATATTTTCGGAGCCGCGAGATAAAAATTCGACCATTACGCCGCTTTGATCGTTCGCTTCAATTAAATTATCTTTTACCGTAATATTCTTAGATTCAGAAATAAATACGCCGTAATACGCATTGCGCGCTATTTCGCAGTTGCTAATCGTAGCGTTCTGACAATGGTCCAGGGCTAGGCCACTACCGTGCGGTGAGGTAACTAAGCGGCTATCTGTAATATTTATATCAGTACAGTGGGTTAACAACAGGTTGTGCTGCAGTTTAGGGCCCGGCACCACATTGCCGCCATTTTCATCGAAATTGCAACGGGTAATATTTACGCCTGTGGCGCCACTTATTAAAACGCCGTTGTACGTACTGTTCCGGACGGTAAGGTTAACCAGGTTAATTTTTTTCATTTGGCCTGCTCCTAAAGCCCGAAATAAGATACCACCGCGGTTGTAACCTCCCCGGTAAGAACGGGCACTGTTGGGATCGCTGGGTGGCTCCGGCTTTAACGCCGCTTCTATTACCAAATCCCGGATAGTTACTTCGTGCAGGTCGTTATTCAGGTTAACCAAAGATTCCCTTTCGCCGGAAGCTGGGTCCAGAAAAAGAATTGTACTTAATCCCTCGCCGGTCAAAGTAACTTTGCTGGGTATTTTAAGGGTAGTGGGTAAGGTATGCAATCCGGCTTTGGCCACAACCCAACGGCCGGTACCAGCCGCAGCGTTAAGCGCCTCCTGTAACGATTGCCCCGGCGAAACCAGCATAGCATTTGCCGGAATATTTAATTTATCTGTGGCACCAGCGCCGGCAATATAACCAATGGTGCTGGGCTTAGGTACGCCAATATTTACCGGCTTTGCTCCGGCAGGCTCCCGCACGGCGGTTAAAATACTCCGGTGTGCTTTAGGCCGAACCGCAACGAGCGCTTGCCGGGTGTAAGGCATCTCTACACCCTGCGCCGTATAGTGGGCATAAACGGCTTCGTAGTCGTCGCGGAGGGTTTTGGCCCGCTCCGATATCGTACCGTAACATTGGGGCTTTTGTCCGGCTAAAAAGCTGGCAGTATACTCGTAGCCCAAGGCTAACCGGTTATCGCCAACCGAGAAAAGATCAACGCCCTGTGTGTAGGCTATCTGAGCCGCGCCGGCAAATTCGCCTAAGCCTAATTGCACGTGCGCCTGGTCGCGGGTACTTTCCTGGCACTGGCCACTGGGGTAAATATATTTAAACAGGCTGCCGTTTACCGGTGCCCGCAAAAAATGGTTAACTGCATTCTGGAACATTTCACGGTTATCGGTAAAAACAGCTATGGCCATAATCGAGTGGATAATAGCTCCGTCCCAGTTGCCGTTGGCCTGCGGATAATAATATCGCATTAACGGATAATACACCGTCATCAGCATATTAGAGAAACTTTCTATCTCCCTGGGTTGCCAGCCGGCATTGGTGTAGCGCAATATTTCGGCCGCATTGCAAAGCACGTGGCCGGTCCAGGCGGCCAGGAGTTTGGCATCGTTATAATCAAAATCCCAGAGCACCGGCGACCAGGCATTAAGTATTTCGATGGCTTTACCCGCGTAAGCTTTATCCTGGGTAATGTACCAGATCAGGGCACAATTATAGGCCATATCGGCGCTCCGGGCTAAATCATCGCCGCCAATATTGGGTTTGCCGTAAGGCCCCCGCTGCACATGGGTAAAAGGTTTAGGCTTAAAACTTAAATCGGTGGCGGCTTTTAACCGCTCGAAAGCATCTTTATAGGGTTGTTGGCCCTGCTGTACCACTTTTTTCAGGTACGCCAAATCTTTACCGGTTTGGTTAATACCCGGATGAATAAATTTTTGGGCAAGTGCCCGGTTAGGTAAAAGAATAACAACGGCCAACAAGACTGCCAGTAAGGGGTATACCAAGTAGCGTTCGCGCATAGCGTCTGTTTTCTTTTTAAATAATGGATCTAAATAAAATAACATGGGTCTGCTTACCAGCAGACCCATGCCCCAAAAGTACCCGATTAAAGCGCGTATCGCTTAATACTAATTACAGCACTTCTATTGGTATTATTTACTGAGTTAACATAAATGTAAGCCCGGTACTTACCATCGGCCGTTTCCACCCAGACTCCTGATTCGGCTCTCATGTTAATCGCAAAATTAGGCGCATCGGCAAAATTTATTGCCTGGAAATCTAAATCATCAATAAATACCCCAAATTGAGCTCGTGCCAATTGCTGATCGCGCAGGGCCCAGGCTTTATTAATTTTGGTATTCCGGTTAACGCCGGCTGGCAGGGTTATACCGGGCAGATATTGCGGATCAGTAGCTGGTGCCACCAAAGCATGTGCAAACGAAGCAGGACTGGTCCGATAAAGATAAACCAGATCTATTTTACCAGCGTTGGCAGCGGCCGAGGTGGCATTATAAACGGCCATATCTTCAATAGAAATATAAGCGGCATTGTTATCACTTACAGTCAGGTCTAATTTCATATCCATTTTGGATATATTGTAAGGTCCCATAGAATACGAAACCGTTTCGCCGTTGCTGCTATTGGCGGTAAATTTAAAAGTTATGGTTTGTCCGCGAGCGGCTTCCGGAATCCGGTAAAAATAGCGCAAAGTAGCCGCCGTAGTGTCAGCGGTAAAAGAGACTTTGGTTATTTTACCTTCAGTAGTAGATGGTTCGCCTATCTTTACTGCCACATCAGCACCATTACCACCTGCGTAGTAAGAGTTATTCTCAAGATAAGTACCGGTAGCACCTTCTATAGAAGCCTCTACCTGGGCCGAAACCAGTTTACCCCTGGTTCTGGGTATAGCCATGGCATAAGCAAACTCTATATTCTGGCCTACCAGATTGGGACCTAAGCTCCGCTTGATTACATCATTCTGGAGGGCATCTTTGGTAGTAGGAATAGCATACTTTTCTTCCTCGCAGGCATTCAGGAGCAGGAGCAATGCCAGCAAAAAAGGTATATTTAAATAATATTTACGTTTCATTATTATTTCTTTTGGGTTCAATTAAGACTATTGTTGAACAGTAACATAAACCGTATAGGGCTTCCTAACTTTCCGGTTACCAGAAACTACCGTGTATACTTTAGGACTATTTAAGTCCGAGAAGTCTACTTTACCGGTAATTTTAGGGTCTAGTTTGGCATCGGTTACAAGCGAAAACTGTGGATAGAGATTTTTCAGATCGGTACCAAAAAAAACTTCTACCCTTATTGTTTGGGCAACTGTATCAATTACCGCATTCTTACTCCGAACTGTCTGAAAGTCGGAACCTAATAATTCAAAGTTACTTACATAGCATTGCCCCCGGTTAGTAATCAATAAACCATCTTCATCAATAGGGAAGTCTTCTTTACAGCCAATCCAAACAAACGGGACCAGTAAGCATATAAAAAGTGTTTTAAAATATTTTTTCATCTTAAATTCTTCTAATATTCAGATTAATTATTTACACAAACCACACCCTTACAACCATGGTGTATTCTGGGTTAAATTGGGGTTGCGGTCGCGTTCGCCAGGCGGAATTCTAAAGATATAGTTTTGCTGGTACGTCCGTTCGGGGGTATTTTGATAGTAGCGCGTCTGCTGGGCACCCCAGGTATCTATGCGCCACACACCGGCACTAGCTGGCTGTCCCCAAACTCTTTCAATGGCTCTCCATCGGCGCAGGTCAAAACCGCGATGCCCTTCGGCTACCAATTCAATAATACGCTCTTGCTCAATAGCACTGAAGAAAGCAGCTTTATCAGCTGTTTTATCAGCTTTTAAGGCCGGTAAATTACCCCGATAACGAATTTTATTTACCAAAGCAATGGCATCAGGTTGCGGACCATTTACTTCATTGGTGGCTTCGGCATACATCAGGTAAACATCGGCTAAGCGCATAACCGGGAAGGCGTAATCTCCGTCGCTGCGGCCCTGGCCGGCATAATTCCGCAGGAACTTCCGGAATACATAGCCGGAGTTACTACCATCGGTATTATAAGTGGTTAATCTTTCTCCGTTAATAGTAACGGGTTGCGCCCAGGTTCTGTAAATAAATGGTGTCCAGCCGGTAGATTTTAAAGCCGCCATGCCAATGCTCATTTCATAATCCCACATAATAGAGGCTTTCATGCGGTAATCGCGATTGGCATAACTTTGCGGATTTACGGCCGAGTTAGGAACCGTTCTAGCAGCCGCATTGGTTGATGGGTTCATGGGAACCATCGCCGGTGCAAAATCGCCGGTGGTTGTTAGCTGATAACGGTCGGCTAGTTCGTAACGCGGCGATACCCAGCACTGGGAGCCTTCGTGCGAACGGCCTGAGAAATCACGCATTAGTTCTTCGCCTTGATTAGTACCGGGTCCGCCGTGGGTAAAGTACATAATCATTTCGGGATCGCCGTTGGCCACTGGGGTAAACAGATAATAGTAGTTGGGCAGAACCTCGGCCTTACCCAAGACATCAATACTGCCGGGTTCACCATTGCGGAAGAGGTTTAAACCAAAACCTTCTATTACTTGCTTAAAATCGGCGGCTGCGGCCGTAAAGGCGGTCGTAGCAGCGGCAGCATTGGGAATAAAAGTATCTAACTCGGGCCAGCCATTTTTATTCCAGCTACCCCAATACAGTTGTAATTTACCCCGGAACGCTAAAGCAGCTGGTTTAGCCGCCCGGCCTAATTCCGTAGATTTTACTGGTAGTTTTTCGTAAGCATAGGTAAAATCGGCCATAATAGAGTCTTTTACCTGCGCCATGGGCATACGGGTAATATCTGCTACCTGGGCATTAGAAGTAATTACACTATTAATATAGGGTACATCGCCCCACATAGAAATAAGCCGGAAATAAACCATTCCGCGTAATAAACGGGCTTCGCCAACAATTCTTTCCAGGTTTGGCACAGAAGCCGGGCTGGCAGTAGCCATTAATTTCCGGGTATTTTGGATAACGTAATTGGCCCGGTGCACGCCACCATACAGGTGCCGGTAATATTTATCAAAATCATCACCGTAACCAGTTGGATCGTAATTAGCGCCTTGATAAGCGTCACCCAGGCGCAAGTTGCCATTGGTAGCGCTGGTTCCCCGCACCCGGGTATACTCGCCGTGGCCTTCGAAATAGTAATCACGGTCGAATAAAGGCCGAATACCGGCATAAGCGCCGTATAGAGCAAAAGTGGCATCATCTTCCGTTTTCCAGAAGGCAGCCGTACCTAATTCGGTAGTAGGCTGTTGATCAAGTAAGTCATCTTGACAAGCGCTTACGAAAACCATTAACCCCGCCAGAATTGGTATAAACAGTTTTTTTGAATTTATTCTTAAATTACTCATAAATAAAATGTTTTTATAAACTTAGGTTAACACCTAGTGAATAAGATTTTACAATTGGGTACATGTCGTTTCGGTCGGCACCTTTTTCGGGATCAAGGCCCCGGAAATTAGTAAAGGTTGCCAGATTCTCGGCCGAGCCAAAAATTCGCAGACTGGTTACACCAACTCTATTTAAGATTGTAGCTGGGATGGTGTAGCCTAATTGCAGGTTTTTAACCCGGATAAAACTCATATCATCTAACCAGAAGGTTGATTCTTCCCGGTTAGCATTCCCAGACAAACGGGGCCATTCTCCGGTCCGGTTTTCCAGGTTCCAGGGGTTATTCCAATGTTGCCAGGTAGAGGCATAACGTTGGGTACCAAAGTTTACGTTGTTGTAGTTATTCAACCAGAAATCTTTACGGCCAGCCGAACCCTGGAATAAAGCGAGTAAATCAAAGCCTTTATAAGAAGCATTGGCATTTAACGAGAAGTTAGTAGAAGGCCGCAACCGTTGTACATTGGGGTAAGCTTTTCTGTCGTTACCGTCAATCCGACCATCGCCGTTTAAGTCTTTGCGTAAAATATCGCCCGGCGAGGCGCCTTGGGGAGTGGCATTATAAATGTCTTGCCAGGTTTGAGCTATACCCATATCCTCGTAAGAGTAAATAAAGCCATAAGGCATGTTTACAAATACTTGGTTGTTATCATTGTTTGTGCCCCGCCCAACAAATTCATTCCATTTTTCCAGAACATTTCTATTGTAAGAAGCATTCAGGTTAAGACCATATCTTACTTGTCTGAAAGTATCGGACCAGTTTAAATTAGCTTCTACCCCCCGGTTACGGAGGTTACCAATATTTCTACGCGGTGGCGGAGAGTAAGCGCCGGATAGGTGAATGGAAAATTCAGAAGGCCGAATCATACCCGTAGTTAAACGGTCGTAATAGTCCAATTCGGCGCTTAACCGGTTGTCCAGGAAGCCTAAGTCCAGACCCACGTTAAACACATTGGTTGACTCCCAGGACAAATCCGGGTTGATCATTTTGCTGTACACAAACCCTTTTACAATATTACCCCCAATCATATAATTATTATTGGCAAGTACTTCTTTTTGTTGGTAGCGGCCTACGCCCGAATTATTACCCAACCCGCCGTACGACATGCGCAGCTTACCGTTACTTAAGAAACGACTGGTAAAAGTTTTTATAAAACTCTCTTCTACAAAACGCCAACCCAGGGCTACAGATGGGAAGAAACCAAATTGAGAACCAGCTACGAATTTAGAAGAACCATCGTACCGGAAGTTAGCTTCTAACAGGTATTTATCAAAAGCGGTATAATTTAACCGGCCAATATAAGAACGTAATCCTTCCGTATCAACCCCACCAGAGGCCGAAACCATGCCGGGTAAGGTAAGGGCAGCATCTACTTCATGCAAGGTAGGATATAACCGATCCGACCGGCCACTTCCTTGGTAACGTTCATTCCAGTACTCTTCGCTATAAACTGCCAGGAGGCCAAGCTCATGGTTGGTGCCAAACTTTTTATTGTATGTTAACCGCCCGGTAAACATGGTTTTGTAGTCCATCTCGGTTCGGTTACTAATACCGGCATTGGCCCCTACATAAACCCGGCTACCAAAAGCTCCCTGCTGAAAATTATAAGCCTGGTTAGGCATATTGGCATTGTACTGGAACTGATTGCGATAATTTAAGAAATAATCTACCCGGGCCGTTAACCCCTCAATCGGTGACCAATCGGCGAAAATATTACCATTGGCTTCATGTCGGTTCTGGCGGGTAAGGTTATTTACATATACCGTATAGGGGTTATAGGCCTGAGGGTCTTCGCCGTAGGCCATAACCCCACCAAAATATCCGGTAACAGGATCGTAAGGTAAAATACCGGCAATGGCATACTGCATATCGTAGCCGGCCGTGTTGGTACCTTCACTATCGGTAAAGCCTTGTTCTAAGGCATAAGCAAGTTTAGAGGTATTGCCGGTAAGTTTAATACCCACGTTTATATTATTCCGAACCTTGTAATCGTAATTTACCCGAGCGTTGTATTGCTTATAATCGTTGTTAATCTGTAAGCCTTTTTGATCTACTATGCCCACAGAAATGTAGAAATTAGATAAATCATTACCGCCGGAGGCCGATAAATTTTGCCGGCTAATAACGCCGTTCCGCATAATAACATCCCACCAATCGGTATTCGGGTATTTTACCGGGTCGATCATGCCCAAAGCCATCCACTGATCGATGGTGCCGTTCCGGAAGTTAAAATTGGCTGGAAGAGTACCAACCGCCTGGGCCCGTTGGTGCAGCGTTAAAGCCCGGGGATAATCCGACATAAAATCATAGGACCGGATAGGCGTTTCCATGGCATTGGTGCTGGTAAAGTTAATGGTGGCTTTTTTCTTGCCTTTACCGGATTTGGTAGTAATTAATATTACCCCGTTAGCCGCCCGGGAGCCGTAAACTGCGGCTGAAGCAGCATCCTTTAACACCGAAATCGTTTCCACATCGTTCATGTCAATGCGGTTGATATCAATATCGGGCATGCCGTCAACTACCACTAAGGGGGCGCTGTTACCATTAACAGAACCTATACCCCGGATAACCAAAGCCGCACCATTTCTACCGGCCATACCCGAAGACTGAACCGCCGCCAAACCGGGTACTAAACCCGACATGGCCGACGAAACGTTAGGCACCGCCCGGCTAGACACCTGGTTATCAATGGTTATAGAAGATACGGCTCCGGTTACGTTGGCTTTTTTCTGGGTACCATAACCTACTACCACTACTTCTTCCAGAGTTTTGGCATCAACCTGTAGAGTAATGTTAAAAGTGGTTTGACCGCCGGTTAAAGGCACCTCGCGGGTAACGTAACCAATATAAGAAAATACCAGGGTACCGGAAGCTTCGGGTATGCTTAAGGAATAGGTACCATCGGCGCCGGTAGCAGTACCATTGGTAGTACCTTTTACAACTACCGTAACCCCGGGCAGGGGGTCGCCTTTGTCGTCGGTAACTTTACCGCGAATATCAATTACCGGAAGTACAGAAGCTGCTACATGAGCCGACGGGGCACTTACCGTACTGGCGTAGTAGGCACCAGAGGTAACAGCCGTAGCCGGGCTTGTTGGGTTTTGGGCTGCTCCCGAGAGGTAAAGGCAAACCAAGGCTGTAGCCAGACCAAATTTGCCTAGTCGGGGCGTAATTGTTTTGTGCATAGATTAATCGGTTAGGGTGAATAATTTACTAATATAATTTTTGGCGTATACCCATTATATAGTTGGTCGATAATGTTCGCGTACGGAGTAGGTTCTAAGCAAAAAATCTTTATTCTGTATAAGAGATAAATAAAAACCAGCAGTAAGCCAGGAAGATTTTATTGCTATGTGGAGAAAATCAAAATCAGGTACTCAACTCATTTTAGTTTGTAAGCTTATTTAATCTAAAAATTAAGAAAATCTATTTTGTTTTATCTTAAAACTAAAGCCCGAAAAGACCCTAATTTAACTATACATGTATAGCAAAGCTTTAGCTTTACTTTTTATCAAATCTAAAAAACAGTTGTTCTTTAGCCCAGTACAAGTACTTAGTATTTAAAGCTACTTTCTTGGCAAGTTAAACTATTTACTTAAAAATAAAAATCTTGAATATAATTATTAAAAGAAAAACCAGTCAAATCAAGTATTAAATATTTAATAAAATCCTGAAAAATTTATTACATTTTTAGATAAGGCAACTTAACTCAAAATCAAATACAAAGTGGTAACGTTATTATATATAACATTTGTAATTTTTACATTTCCACAGGATAGTTGTTAAGGTACGGCGTAAAATCTGAAATAGGTTACTAAACTTATAAATAGCTAAAATCAAACAAGTAAAAGCAACACTTTAAATTCTGATGCTCTGTTTGCGCAAAAGCCAGTATATATTAAGCGTAAATCGTTCTGCTTTTTCTTTCCGAATAGCTAACACAAACAACTCATAAACAAATATTTATATAAAAAATCCTAGTTCCTGGCAAGTAAGCAACCAGATAAGGCAGGCGTATTATGCTATACCATATAAGAAAATACCCGACAACCTGCTATTTATTACTTATGGTATTGTTGCCGGTTATTTTGCAAATAATTGAAGAAATAACCGGCAGACACTTATTTGAAGGATTAATGACCAATTGGCAATTCATACAAAAGAAACTTACTTAGGTAAAGTTAAGCCAGTTTTGGCTCCCAGCCTGGTTCGTATTCCCGGCGCCAAAGTGCCATGGCCTCCTGGTCGTTCATGATATGCCCATTCTTTTGGTCACAATTTAAAACCCGGCCCGTACGTTGAGCAATATTGCCTAACTGGCAAAGCAATACACTTTTATGTCCGATTTCAATATCGCCATTCGGGCGCTTGCCAGTTCTGATACAATCCAGGAAATTATTAATATGAAAAGCATCTAACCGGTCGCCGGGGCCAGCCGGATCGATGGTGTTGGTTTTAACCTCGTCCTGCACCTGTTTTACTATTTTGTTATTCAGGTCATAAACCGCATACCCATTATCGCCGGTAGTTACCACTGTACCCTTTTCGCCGTAAAAAATGGCACCCCGGCCACTGCCTTCAATGGGATAATTGTTGCAACTGCGCCCCTCCCAGGTTATTGAAATATTACCCGGAAAATCAAGCGTAATTACCTGCGTATCGGGTGTTTCCCAATCGTCCTGGTAGGCATAGCGGCCACCGCCGGAAGTTACCCGGGTCGGATATTCTACGCCTAAGCCCCAACGCATAACGTCTATTTCGTGGGTTCCATTATTTAAAGCTTCGCCGGTACCCCAGTTCCAGAACCAATGCCAGTTGTAATGAATAATATTATCCTGGTATGGTCGGCGGGGAGCCGGGCCTTGCCACAATTCATAATCTAAATTGGCCGGTACGGGTACTTGTTTGCCTTTGCCAATGGGTTTGCGGTTATTGGTGTACCAACCTTTGGCAAAATACGCTCTGCCAATAACACCGGCCTTTAGCTCTTGCATGCACTCTATTATTTTGGGCCAGGAACGACGCTGATTGCCCATTTGCACCACCCGGTTGTACTTGCGGGCGGCCTCTACCAATAGCTCGCCTTCATACGGGTTATGGCTGCAAGGTTTTTCTACGTACACGTGCTTACCAGCCTGGCAAGCCAGAATAGCTGCCGGCGCGTGCCAGTGATCCGGCATGGCAATATAGACCCCATCAAGCGATTTGTCGTTCAGAATAGCTCGGAAATCTTTAACGCCTTTGGGTTTCTTTTTGGCAATATCGGCTATGCCGGTTACAGTTTTAGCCATGGCATTTGCATCTACATCGCACACGTAGGTTACTTCGCAATTGGTTTGTTTCGCAAAATTTTTAGCCATGCCGTTACCCCGGCCATTTACTCCTATGGCGGCCACTCTAACCCGATCGTTGGCGCCTATTATACTGGCGTAACTTTTGGCACTCCAACCCAAGGTTAAACCAACAGTACTTAAGCCGGCCTTTTTTATAAAGTCCCGCCGAGATTTTTCGTTTTCGTAGTTCATATTATTTTTAATATTTTGTGGTGGTTGATTATTTATTTGCTCGGAAATATCCTTAACCGGCACTTTATTTACATGTGTACGCAGACCTGCCGGGTTATTCTTTGTTATTGAGAACGTGTTTTGATTAAAGCCATTTTCCGGCTCCTGATTCTAATATACAAATTTTATAGCTTTTTATAACTACTCACTTAAGGCTGATTTGATAAAACTACTTATTAAGTAACTAATGCAGCAGTAAGTAACCAAACAAACTGCTGTTTAAAAGGCAACGTTGCCGTAGCGATATCAACCTAAGATCTCATTAAAGTAGTACCAGCCGTATTTATACCAAATAAAAAGCCCGGCCGGAAAGTTATTATAGACATAACAACTTTCCGGCCGGGCTTTTTACTTGAGCTAAAGGATGAAAACTCTTATTTGTTTACCGGGCCAATACTTTCATGGTGCCTTGCATTACGTAAAAATGACCCGGCACAGAGCATTCGTAAGTATATTCGCCGGGTTTATCAGGGGCTGTAAAGTAAATGGTCTCGGAGGTGTTGGATTGTAATAATTTGGTATGGTATAGCACTTTATCGGTGTTGGGTATATAATCTTTCTGCTGACCTTCCAGGCCAAGTTTCATGGCCAGTTCGCCCACCTGAATGGCTGTTCCCGGCAATACCACCACAAAATTGTGCAGCATGTCGTCGTCGTTAATAAATACTACTTTTACTTTGCTACCGGCTTTTACCTGAAATTGAGCGGGATCAAATTTTAAGCCCGGTTTGGTACCCATATTGATGGTATAATCGGCAGTACCGTTCCAGGCGGCTGGCATTTCGGTTATATGTTTGGCCGCATTGCGGGTAGTTGCCGCGCCAGCAGTAGTAGTTTTAGGCGCAGGGGTACGGGTAGCCGCTGAAGTAGCTTTTTTTGCTGTTGCCATCATGGCGGCATGGTCGTGACCAGCCGCCGAAGCGGTAATATTTAACTTTTCGCCGTCGGGCAAATTGTTCAGGGTGTAATAACCTACATGGTGTAATAAATTCTGGCCAGAAGCTGCTTTAACACCTTCGGCGGTAATTTCGTGGATATACCCCAGGCGCAACGCATCTACCACTAACCGAGCCTTTAACCCATCTTCCGAAACCACTACTGCCCGAATAGGACAAGGCGCATTGTTGATAACCGGGCTACCGTAATTGGCGTGGTACTTATAATTAAAGCCGGTTACTTTGTACGAAGCCGGATTTGCTGCTACCGTTTTATTTACCGGCATGGTAAATTCAATCTCGAAACCATCGGGCATGGCCCGTACCGTTTTCATTTCGAAAGGAGTTTGACCGGTCCAGACGAGGCGCTGCAAGCTAAACAATTCTTTACCCGTAGAAGACCAACCCCGGCTGGTCATGCCCACAAACATAGAGCCATCATTGCCCCACACCTGCCGCAAAATACCCGACGAAAAACCTTCGCGGAACGGAAATACCACACCCTGGTATTCGCCTTTTATTTTTTCTAAATCCACGCGCATTATTTTACTCTGACCCTGGTCGCCGACAAATAATTGGTTCTGGAACGGACCAAACTTGCCCTTGGTATTGTCGGTGAGTAAGCCGGAAGTAGAAATTCCCAAAATGCCGTGCGGCAACCAAACGGCCGGGGCTTTTAATTCCGGCACCCGCCTGGCTACATCGTACAAAGGCTCACCGGTGTTGGGTACGCCTTCGGGTTTTAGTTTTAATGGCGATCCGGGTAAATCGGTCCAGCGCAAGCTTTCGGCATTACCCACAAAGTCGCCTTTTTCTACGTGCGTAATGCGGCCGGAGCCCACCCAATCGCCCTGGTTTTCGGTGTAAAAAAAATCGCCGGTTGCATTAAAACCATAACCAGCTGGTGAGCGCATACCGGCCGCAAACGGCATCATTTGCCCATCGGGAGTAATTTCCAAAGCCCAGCCGCGCCAGGGCACCAAACTAACGCCGTGTCCCAAGCTATTGCTCCAGCCCACATTAAGCGTAACCAACATATTGCCGTTGGGCAAGAAAGTAGGTCCGTAAGAATATTCGTGGTAATTACCCGATAGAGGCCAGGAATATATTTTATCGTAAGAATCGGCCTGACCGTCGCCATCATTATCCCGTAACCGGGTAAGTTCGCTGCGCTGGGTTACGTAAATATCGCCGGCTTTGTAGGCCAGGCCCAGCGGCTCGTGCAAACCGTAAGCAAACCGTTTAAAACTGGGCTTGGCATTACCCGAAATATTGGGGTTGCTAACCAGCCAAACTTCGCCGCGCCGGGTACAAATAGCTAAACTGCCATCGGGCAATGTTGCCATCCCACCCACTTCCAGTATAATATTTTCGGGTACTGGTAAAGATATCAGCTTGTAAAAATCGTCTTCTTTGGCCGGCGCCGGTTCTATTTTGGCCAGGCCTTTAGGGGCCGGAGCCGCTTGCTTGCTGCCGGTTTCGGGATTTACTTTTTTTACCTGGGCCCACGCACCAAAACCAGCCAGGTTTAACAAGCCCGCTACTAAAACAGACCGGACTATGGTATTTATACAAATATTCTTTTTCATGTGATTGTACTTCCGCAACTTAAACCTTTACCAGATTATGGCATAATTAACCGCACCAACATTGCTCTTGGCCTCTACCGGTAAAAGCATTTCCTGGGTATTCTGACCGGCACTCCGGATAAGAGGCTTTATTTTAGGGGGTAACTCTATGTAATATTCTTTGTTATTTACCGCATATAACCCGTTGGGCAATTTGGTAATATTGCTGCCAGCGGCTACCCGGCACCATATCTCTTTATTTTCCTGGCCGGGTGTTACGGTAATGGTATGCGTTAACTTGCGGCCACCATCTTCGGTGGCAAAAGCTTCGCGTACCGAGACATTACCCAAAGTATACTTAAAAACCGGCCGGCCAGCTTTGGTAACATCGTAGCCGGTATACTGGTAAGCGGCATTAGAATCGGGCCAGGCGGCGTTTTTATCGGCTAAAAAAGCAAGCGCGGGCTTACCCGGCAACGAAATGATGCTGCCCAGCGGTACCGCCAATTGGGTTTCGCCGCGACCGTGCCACATGGGTGTGGCCTCGATAAAATTACCGCGCCAGATTTGTAAAAAATTGCCGGTCTGTAAATCATAAGTATAATTGGCACCGCCCGGTTCACCCACCGATATAACATGCGTTTTCTTTTTGCCCTGATGCTCTACAAAGCCGCGGAGCATAACCGGTTCGGTGCGGGCCATTACTGTAATTGCACCTACGGGTTCTTCGGCGCGTAAAGGCGTATTAAGGGCATTGTACGCCACACCCGGCCCACCTACCGATAAGGTAATATCGTTGCTACGGGCATACCAGTACGCCGAACTTTTAAAATAAATAAGCTCCACGGGATAGTCGCCTTTGGGCAGGTTTACTTTGCCGGAAGCAATACCCGTGCGGCCCGTTACGGTTAGCACTTTATTTCCGTTAATGGTAAGTTCGCCGGCACCGTTTATCCAGTTGGGGTTGGTATCCTGGGGTATCCAGGCCAGGTTCAGGTTAAATAAATATTCGCCGGTGGTTGGTATATGAATAGTACCCAATATTTTACCGGCAAATTTATCGCGGCTGGCAGGGGCCAGATGGGCCAGCACATCTACATTCATTTCGGCGCGGGG
This sequence comes from Adhaeribacter sp., assembly GCF_057359045.1. Lineage (NCBI taxonomy): Bacteria > Pseudomonadati > Bacteroidota > Cytophagia > Cytophagales > Hymenobacteraceae > Adhaeribacter > Adhaeribacter sp. The sequence goes on along the minus strand of NZ_JBMQUD010000118.1, from coordinate 18,636 downwards.
TGCCAGTTTAGCAAAATCGCTTAAGTTCCGGATTTCCCCTTCGTACGATTGTAGTTTTAAATTCGATAAGGTCACCTGCTCGGTGCCATAAGACCGGTAAGCCAGGTTCCGAAAAGCCATTGCCCCCTGACCCGCCTGCAACATTAAAGGACCGGTTGGCTTTTCGTCGGGAAATGCGGCACCTTGGGTTGGGCCGGTTACTTCTACGTTTTCCTGCACTATTACGCCGTTTAAAACAACTTTAATTAAGCGGGCATTTTCAGTTTTCTGACTTTGCTGGTTAAACCGCGGTGCCCGGAAAACAATACTTAAATGTTGCCAAAGGCCCGGGGCTTTACTTACGTTTTGGGCGGGCGCATGGCCTTCGTAATTTTTTTGTCCTTCGGGCCGTTTATCATCGAAGCGCTGACCAATACCGCCCGCGTCGGTGGCTTTGGGGTTTTGCTCGCCCCACGAATCGGTTAACTGCACCTCGTAGCGGCCCTGCAAAAATATACCGGAATTGGCGCCCCTTTCCAGCATAAAATCCAGTTCCAGTTCTAAATCGCCGTGCTCCAGGTTGGTAAATAAATGGGCTTGTTCGCTTTTAGCTCCGGAATTTAATAGTATGCCGGTTCCCACAGTAAGTTTAGTTTTACCGGATTTTAAAGCATTGAAATAAACATCACTTACCAGTTTCCAGTTGCCCGAAGCCGGTTTAAAAGCACTTAAATCGTTTAAAGAAATATTATTGGCCGGGAAATTAGTATCCTGGCCACGCACCGGTAGCAACTGCCCGGCACCCAAAAAAAGGGTTAATATTAAAGCTACTATTCTCTTCAAAATATTAAATTTTAACTAATTGATTTTTAAATCAGGAATGGTCGTGTGACGGCCAAAAAGCATTTTTACTTATAAATAATTGCCTGGCTTAAGCTGCGGCACCAGTACAACCATAATTATCTGTGCAGCACTGCAACAGAAACCAGCACCTCTCCGCTCTTTTAGCTTTAGCTTAGGGTAAATAGTATTATTTGTGTAGTTGTTTAATTAGATACTTGCAGATTAGGCCCATGTGGTACTGGAGCAACCCAGTAGATTGCCAAAGTGGTGCATCTGGTTTTGTTTAGCTGCCAAGCCGGTGTAGCAGATAAACGCTTATAAGTGATTTAATTGTAGACATGGGTGGATGGTTAATAAATTTATGAATACCTTATTGTTTGTTTTACAATCTTCAAAAGTACTATTTTTTCTTTACTTTAAAGTGTAACAACCACACGAAAAATTACCGGCAAATAAATTTTATTTTAAGGCTACCGATAACCCTACCCATGCCTTAAGTTATTAGACTAACTATAGACCCAGCATATTCTTATCTTGGCCGCAAATAGCCTGTAATGGCACTCTATGAAAGCGCCACCTTCTCCAAAAGAAATACGCTCCGGTTATAGCTTTTACTTAGACTTGTTCCAGTAAATTTTTAGATTTTTGGTGGCCCGGCCAGCGGCAATAATATCGGGCTTACCATCGCCATTCAGATCCTGCACCTGCAAATCTTCGGTAGCCATCCCGTTTTCGTCTATCCAGTGCGATTGCCATTGGGTACCCGCTTTATCGGTAGGAATGTAGAGTTTAATACCTACTTTATTCTCGGCATTCGGATTACGCCAGCCCGCTACTACCTGATCGCGGCCCAGACCCAATAAATCGGCAGTAGCCAGGGCATGACCTTCTTTTAAATTTTCGTCTAAAGCCTGCCGGGTAGTATTTTTCCCGAGTACGTAAACCGCAACAGCCGTACCGTGCATGGGCTCAATGGTGGCCAGAAATTTCTGATTCCCGCCCAAATTACCTACCCGTACCTCGCCGGCTCCCTGCTCTACGCCGACTATTGGTGCCGCCTGGTTATTATTTTTTTTATCGCTGAAGCCCGCCAGCAAACGTACGCCTTCTTTACTTGCAATATATAAGTCGGTGCGCTGCGGCGATTTGGTTTCTACTACGTCCAGGTTATGGGTCAGGTGCATGGTATTGTCGAGGGTAACGGTGGGCCAGGCACTACGGGGATTTGCCGGCAGTTTATACGCCAAAATATTCACGCCGGCCCCTGCCCCATCTTTGTTGCCGCGGCCATGCAGCGGCACTACCACCAGGTAAGCTGCGCCTTCTGCTGATTTAACCCAGCGCATCCGGTGCACGGTAGGTTCGTGGGGTAAGGTTACAACCTCCCAGCGTTGGGTAGGGTCTTGGGGTCGGATTAAATAATGCACCGAGCCAGATTTAGACAGATCGCTGGTTTCGCCCGGGTTCCATTGCGCTCCCACGGCTACTTCAACCTTGCCATCGCCATCCAGATCGCGGGCAGTTAGGCAAACGTTATCCCGTTCCGTCAGATTTTCTACCATTACAAACCGTTTCCAGTCGCCGTTGCGGTACCACACAAATTGCTTTTTATCGGCTAGTAAAATATCCGTTTTGCCATCGCTGTCCACATCGCCCAGGGCTAATCCGTAACCAATAGAAATATTTGCATCGAGCGTTTGGGCTTCGAACCGGGGAGTTGGCTCGGCAAAGAATAACCATTTGGCTAGCAGCGGGAATAAAATAAAAATATGAATCATGGCGCTCAATTTAGGTTGATCATCTTAATATATTCTTTGGGTAATGGTGTAACTTTCTGCTGAAAACACTTATTTCGACCAAATCTGGCGCAGAAAATATGATTAAGCCGCATTAGCCTTATTAGCCTTGTAAGCTTCCCTTTTATTTCTATATTTTAGGTTCAGACTTTAAAGTAAATTATTTCCGCAGAATTCACAAACGACCAGAATACTCTCCGGCCTTACCTTGGGGTTCAATCAGATTTTTATAAATCTAACTTAAATACTTGCTCTGCTATTAATTCTTGCCTTTTATTAAGGCCGGATAACTATAAATTAATTTATTTACAACATATTTTACTTTCACTGGCAGCGATAAAATTTACTGGCCCGCCAGATTATCAGCTCTAAACGTTACCTTGAGCATTAAAATATTACCTAACCTACCGCCTGAACTTAATCTAACCTAAAACCATGCAAAAGATCAAACCATTGTTCAGCTGTTTTCTAATGCTACTTATTTGCCTGCTGGCTACCACCACCGAAGCGCAAAAAAAGAAGGGCAAATGGTACAAAGGCAACACCCACAGCCACTCATACTGGAGCGACGGCGATGATTTTCCGGAGATGATCATGGATTGGTATAAAACACATGGTTACGATTTTATTTCTTTATCGGATCATAACATCATGGCTGCGGGCGAGTTATGGAAACCCATACCGGCGCATCCGTTCCGGCAGCAGCGTTTCCGGGAATATTTAACGAAATACGGCGAAAAATGGGTAAAATATAAAACCGATTCGGCAGGGAAGATTAGCGTTAAGCTAAAAACCTTGGCCGAATACGCGCCACTGTTCGAAGAAAAAGGCAAATTTTTAATTATTCCGGCCGAAGAAATTACTGATCGGTACCAGAGCAAACCCATTCATATAAATGCCATAAATGTAAAAGAAGTAATTAAGCCCCAGGGCGGCAGCAGCGTGGCCAACGTTATGCAAAATAATTTAGATGCCGTGTACGAACAACGCAAACGCACCGGCCAGCCCATGTTCCCGCACCTGAACCATCCTAACTTTGGCTGGGCTGTTAAAATAGAAGATATGCTGGAGATAAACGGCGAACGTTTTTTTGAAGTATACAACGGGCATCCGCACGTGCATAATTACGGCGATTCGGTTACCATGGGCATGGAAGAACTCTGGGACCGGCTACTGACCCACTACTTAAAACAAGGCAAGCCCTTGCTGTACGGCCTGGCTACCGACGACTCGCATAACTACCTGGAACACAAAGTAGGTTTAAGCAACACCGGCCGCGGCTGGATAATGGTACGGGCCACAGAACTAAGCCCCGCTGCTTTAATAAGCGCCATGGAAGCCGGCGATTTTTACGCTACTACCGGCGTAGAACTAAAGGCAATTGATTATAAAAATGGCAAATTAAACGTGCAGGTAAAACCCAAGCCGGGCGTGAATTATACCATCCAATTCTGGGGCACCAACTCCGATAAAACCGGCACTGTGTTAAAAGAAGTAAAAGGCACCCAGGCTACTTATACTTTAGGCGAGAAAGATCTGTTCGTGCGCGCCAAAATAATTTCGTCGCAACTCCAGCCCAATCCTTTTCAGGAAGGTGACTTGGAAACCGCCTGGACCCAACCGGTAACCCGCCAATCTATCCAAAAAGAATAAATAATATTTTGGCTTGAATTATTTAGCCCGACTGCAGAAATTGCCTTTATTTTTTTAATTAACTTCTTAAAACAAATTAATTTACCGCTATGAACATCCGGGAAGCTTATAATAGCTGGGCCACGCAGTACGATACCAACCACAACAAAACCCGCGATTTAGAGGGGCAGGCCCTGCGCATTAATCTCAAAAATATTCTTTTTGATAAGTGTTTAGAAATTGGTTGCGGCACCGGTAAAAACACCCAATGGCTGGTACAAAAAGCAAATCAGGTTACGGCAATAGACTTATCGGAGGAAATGCTGGCCCGGGCCCGGAGCAAAGTTTTATCGGAACGGGTTTTGTTTAAGCAAGCCGATATAAACCAGCCCTGGACTTTTGGTACTGCTGAATATAATCTGGTAAGTTTTAGTTTGGTGCTGGAACATATTTTGGATTTAAATCCTGTATTCCAGGAAGCAGCAGCGGCTTTGCTACCCGGCGGCTTTCTGTACGTAGGCGAATTGCACCCGTTTAAACAATATACCGGCACCAAAGCCCGGTTCGATACTGCCACTGGCCGGCAAGAAGTAACCTGTTATACCCACCACGTATCGGATTTTGTAGAGGCAGCCAAGTACAACGGATTGATTTTAAAAAATTTGCAGGAATATTTCGACGAGGACGACCGCACCACTATTCCCCGCATTTTAACTTTGCTTTTCCAGAAATCGAACGCATGAAGAATATCTTGCTGGTAGCTGCTGGGAATAAATATTTAAGCTAATATTTTACGGGCTACCGCGGTACCACTGGCCAAAGCGGCTTCTACGGTACCCATAGCTGGTCCCAGATAAAGGGCTTCGCCGGCCAGAAACAGGGTATCCTGGATGGGCTGGTTTAAAGTCCGGACAGCCGCCGCGCCCTGTACCGTAGCGTAAGCGTAAGCGCCGCGGGCAAACGGATCGGCAGCCCAGTTAAATACCTGGCTGGCGCGTAATTGCGTATTTAAAAAAGCAGGATTAGTTTTAAATATTTCGGCTAAATCATGTAAAGCTTCCGCCACGAGTTCTGCATCGGGTGTATTCTTTAAACTAGCGGCCGCCGGGCCACCTAGCCAGGCCGTAAGCAAAGGCACCGGTTCAGGTCGCTGCGACCACCAGGCAGTAAACAAACTGCTGTCGCTAAAAAGAAAAGCCATTTGGGGTGCCTGTTCTTTTACTGCCGGGTTTTTAAACTCTTCTTCCCAAAAAGCCTCTTTAAACTCCAAAGCAATTTTAATAACGGCACCAAAGCCCAGTAAAGCCACTGCTTCTTGTATTGAGGGCAAAGCCGGCGTAAAGCTAATGGCTCCCGGGCTGCCCGGTGCGGCCTGCAACACGCCCAGCGGCACCGTTATAATTACTTGCCGGGCCCGGTAAACGGTAGTAGCTGTTACCACTTCGGCCTGCCCCCGTTCCCACCGAATTTCCTGCACCACCGCATTTAAATTAATTTTGCAACCTGCTTTTTCGCTTTCGGTGGCCAGGAAACCGATAAGCTGCCCATAACCGCCCACGGGATGGTCGGAGCCGGTGGCCCCACCGCTTTGCCATTCTTCGCGCAAGGCAAATGTGCTTACTATATGGGTATCGGCGGCATCGTACCCCTCAGCAAACCGAATAATGGCCTGACGCAAGTATTTATATTCGTCGCCGGTTAAATATTCTTCTAAAAAGTCAGCCAAGGGCATATCCTGGGGCAAGGCTTCGAGCTTTTGCAACAACACCTCAAAATCATCGAAAAACGCTTCTGACGCTTGTAATTGACCATTTTTTACCTGGTAATTTTTGCCGTCCATCTCGTAAGAAGCTATACTGGCTTCTTGTAGCAGCGCCTGCGTGAGCGGCAGCTCGCCATGAATAAATTCGGCCCCGGCCTCTACGGACTTAGAAAAATCACCACTCTCGTAAGTAAAAATACGGCCACCCAGGCGATTACGGGCCTCCAGCACCTCTACTGTCTTGCCAGCTTGGGCCAGAATGCGGGCCGCTGTCAGGCCACAGGCACCCGCGCCAATAATAATTACATCGGCTAAATAATTCATGCTATGCCTCTACGGCTTTGGCGGTGTGGCGATGAATTTTGAATGAATATTTTTTGACTGCACCGGTAGAACCCGCTTAGATTTTTAAAAATGTTTTAAAGTCTGCCCTTGCCGTATTTTTTCACCGGCAAGAAGTTGCGCCTAGGCTCAAAGATGGGCGGTGATAACACCACCCATGGCGGCCAGAAGTACTTTTGAAGAAACGCGAAACAGATTTATAGAAATATTCCTTAATGTCGTTTGCCTACCGAAAAACCAAAAGTTAAGCGCGAATCGTTCTTTTTGCGGCCGGGCTCCACTACACTTTCAAAGGTATTTTCGAAGCTCGTCCGAATATTGACCCAGGTAGTTAAAGGCAACTCCAGGGTGAGCAAAGTATTCCAGCGCAGGTTAGAAAACTTATTGAGCGATGGTTGTAAAAAAGTAATATGGTTAAACCGGATTTTATCCTGCAACAAAGAATGTTTACCCTTCAGGCGGGTAGATAAGCGGTGCGTGGTTATGGTAGCCCGCTCCCGGAAATTTGTAGATTCGTCGATAACAGCGTTGGTTAAAGACAAATTATGGTGGTCGGATTTGTATAACCGCAAGCCAATACCCACCCCGGCCAAACGCCGTAAAGTTATTCCCCGCAAGTTGCTGGTTTCAATGGTACCCATGGCAAAACCATAAAGCCGGTTTTCGCGGTAAATATCCGCTGCTAAATCTACGTATACATCCTGTTCGGCGAGTACCCGGTTTTGCCGCCCGTAAGTAAACCGCGGGTTAGTAGTAAGTGAAACCACCGGCCCCAGCGAGGCAAACTCGGCCCGCATAATTACCAAGGTCCGGTTTATATTGCCCCGGGTAAAATTGCCGTCGCCGATAAAGCGGTAATTCAGGCTATCGAATAAAACAAACTTTTTCTTAGGCGGGGCTAAAGTATCGGTTAGAGTAGGTAAAACTATTACGGTATTGGCAGAACTTACAGTATCGGGTGCTGTAACCTGAGCTGCCACGGGCTGCCCACCCAAACCAAATAAGAGAAGAATTAAGCCGGTTAAAAAATTGAGCGTAAATCTGTTCATAGCTTAAAGGTAAGCCCGCCCCGGCTATAAATCAAAATTCACGAACTGCGGCCTGCTGCCCAGCCAATATTTATGGCTGCAAAGATATATTTATAAATATCTAAATATCAAATATTTGAACATCAATAGGCAATTATTTACTGGCCGGGTTAATTGCCGCAGAATTTTAACCTGACACATTACCCGCAACAGAAATTTTAAAAAATACCGCACATCTTTGCCCGAATGACGTTATCTTTCAGACTGGTTTAGGCTTACAACGTTAAAATATTATGAACATAGGCAAAGGCTACCATTTAACTTATTGTACCAATATTCATCCCGGCGAGACTTGGGCCACTACCTTCGAAACGTTAAAAACTTACGTTTTACCCATAAAGGCCAATATTTCGCCGAACAAGCCGTTTGGCATTGGTTTGCGCTTATCGGGGGCCGTGAGCTTGGAACTGGAGCAAAACCAGAATTTATCCGAATTTAAAAACTGGCTGTACGACAACGGCTTATATGTGCACATAATTAATGGGTTTCCGTACGGCAGTTTTCATGGCACGGCGGTAAAAGACCAGGTGCACCAACCCGACTGGACCACCACCGAGCGGCTGGAGTATACCAAACGGCTGGCCCGGATTTTATCGTTTTTGTTACCCGAAGAATTAGACGGCGGCATTTCTACGTCGCCGCTGTCGTATAAACCTTGGTTAAACAACGACCCTGAAAAAACCGCAACGGTGTTCCGGCAAAGCACCCAGCATCTGGCTTTACTCGTCGAGGATTTAATGCACCGCCGGGGCCATACCGGCAAACTTATTCATATTGATATTGAACCCGAACCCGATGGCTTACTCGAAACCTCAACCGAATTTTTAAGTTATTACGATAACTGGTTGCTGCCGCAAGTAAGTAATTATTTACAAAGCCGCCTGGGCATAAGCGAAGCCAATGCCATAGAAGCCGTAAAAACCCACATCAGGTTGTGTTTTGATGTTTGCCATTTTGCTTTGGCTTACGAAGATGCCGCCGAGGTTTTTGACCACCTGGAAAAGAAAAATATTAAAGTAGGCCGGGTACAAATTAGCGCGGCGCTTAAAGCCGATTTACCCGCTGATCCGGCGGCCCGCCAGGATTTGGCCGAACAGTTTAAACAGTTTGAGGAATCTACGTACCTGCACCAGGTAGTAGTGCGCAACACCAACGGCACCCTAACCCAGTACCCCGATTTACCGCAGGCCCTCGAAAATATTAATAACCCGGAGGCCGCCGAGTGGCGCTCGCATTTTCACGTTCCGGTTTTCCTGGACCGCTACCACCAATTGCAATCTACCCAGTCCGAAATAATAAAGGTGCTGCAAATACTCGAAACCAAACCAGTTACCAAATACCTGGAAGTAGAAACTTATACCTGGGAAGTATTACCGCCGGAAATTAAGCAAGATTTAGGGGCATCTATCCAGCGCGAACTGGAGTGGGTGCTGCAAAAACTGAAGTTAACCGAGTAATTTATTGCGTAAAAAATTCGTGGGCATAAATTTATTTATCCTGATAAGAAAAAAAATTATTTGTAGCCAGACAAAAGATATTTGCTCTTTGTTTTGTACATACACCGGCTTCCGCAATAAATATTTAATTACTGATGTGCTTACTTCTTAAGAAGTAGCTAAAAATAAGAATTACCCATGCGTAAAACCATAGTTATAGATGTTGTTGGCCTTACCCAGCGCCTGATTGGCGAACATACCCCTTTCCTGAAAAAATGGTCAGAGCAGGCGCAACTGGCCCAGGTGGGCCACGTGTTGCCGGCAGTTACCTGCTCGGTGCAAGCTACCTACATGACCGGCAAATGGCCCACCGAACATGGCATTGTGGGCAACGGCTGGTATTTCCGGGATGAGTGCGAAATAAAACTCTGGCGGCAATCAAATAAACTGGTACAGGCCCCTAAAATATGGGAAGTAGCTAAAGCCCAGGACCCTACTTTTACCTTTGCCAATATTTGCTGGTGGTATGCCATGTACAGCACCGCCGACTACACTGTAACGCCGCGCCCGCAATATTTAGCTGATGGCCGCAAAATGCCCGATTGTTATACTTACCCCATGGAACTGCGCGACCACTTGCAAGCCAAGTTAGGTACTTTTCCGTTGTTTGATTACTGGGGACCCAAAACCAATATTCGGTCGAGCCGCTACATTGCCAATGCCGCCATTGAGGTAGATAAACTGCACCACCCTACTCTTACCATGGTTTATTTACCGCACCTCGATTATAACCCGCAGCGGCACGGCCCCGGCCACCCCAGCATTAACCAAGACTTAAAAGAAATAGATGCCGTGCTCGAAGACCTGATTACCTACTTCGAAAGCCAGCAGGCCCAGGTTATTCTGCTCTCGGAATACGGTATTACGCCCGTAAACCAGCCCATCCATATTAACCGGGCTTTGCGGGAGCATGGGTATATTTCGGTGCGCGAAGAGCGGGGCACCGAGCTGCTGGATGCGGGTACCTGTAAAGCTTTTGCCCTGGCCGACCACCAGGTGGCGCACGTGTACGTGAATGATTTATCTAAACTGGAAGAAGTACGGCAATTGGTAAAAAGTTTGCCAGGCGTAGAAAAAGTAATTGGCCCCGAAGAAAAAGCCGCCTACCACATAGACCACGAGCGGGCCGGGGAATTAATAGCCATTGCCGATAAAAATTCCTGGTTTACTTACTACTACTGGCTCGACGACGACCGTGCCCCCGATTTTGCCCGCGTTGTAGACATTCACAAGAAACCCGGCTACGACCCCGTAGAAATGCACACCAACCCCGATATTAAGTTCTTGGTACCAAAAGTAGGCCTGAAAGTACTAAAGAAAAAACTCGGCTTCCGGATGCTGATGGATATTATTCCGTTAGATGCCACTTTAATTAAAGGTTCGCACGGCCGTAAACCCGAAGACCCGGCCGATGGAGCCATTATTTTAACCAAAAGCGCCCAATTATTACCCGATAAAAACATAGAAGCCACGGCTGTTTTCGATGTAATAATGGCACACCTGAAAAGCTAATGGCTTATTTGCTCAATCTAAACTTTCACTAAGTATAATCTATGCTTAAGCTATTACAATGCTTCTAGTTTGTAGCCTTATAAACTAGAAGCATTGTAATGAATAAAAATTATTTAAAATAAGTACTAAGACAAAATATAGATTAAACCATCCGCACTTGTCATACTGAAAGACATCTATTGAGTTACTTGCAGTTTAGTCAGAACATTCTTTACACCATAACCGAAGTGATAAACCAAAATATATCAAACTAATTTTGTTCAGATACTTACTGGTTATAGCTTATCCGGCAGATAGCTTTGGATTAAAAAATATTTAGAATTAAGTTTAAAAAGCCGCTGGAGTGCCATGGGTGGTGTTTTCACCGCCCAACTTTGAGCCTAGGCGCAACTTCTTACCGGTGAAAACGCCCGGCAGGGGCAAACTTTAGATGTATTTAAAATACGAATCAGGTTTACTGTTTAAACAGCTTAATGGTATAGTCTAGTAACGCTGTTCCGCCGGGTTGGCCGTGGCCCGGAATAACAAGTTTTGCCTCCGGATATTTTGCTTTTAGCTTTGCAACAGTTTGGGGCCAGGCCATTGTATCGGCATCGGCTAAATTACCTTTGCCCGCTCCTACTTCTTTAATTAAGCAGCCGCCAAACATAATTTTCTCTTCCGGGAAGTACCCAATTACATTATCCGGGGTATGGCCGGCGCCTACAAATTCGGTCAGTACTTTTTTATTGCTCACCTTTAGTTCCAGCAAATCTGTAAACGCATTTTCCGGAACTATTAACTGCTTGCTACGGGCAATATTTATAGTTAAATTATTAGCGTAAGAAGGTATTTTATGCTGATGAAAAGCCGCTAAACCACCCAAACAATCTTCGTGAAAATGGGTCGGGATAATGGCTATTATTTTACATTTGAGGTTACGCCGTACCCAGTTAATTAATTCTAAAGAAGTAGCATTATCGGTGGTGGTATTAAAAATGATGGCTTCGCGGTTTTTATAAACAATCATACCGTTGCAGGCCACCTTACCAAAACTTTTGGTTTCCAAAAAAGAGGTGTGCTGGTAAACCTGCTGCCCTACTTTTTTAAGTATCAGCTTATCCGATAAAGAAACAATTTGGTTCTGGGCTGTTTTGGCGGGGCTAAACCCTAAACTTAATAAACTAATAAATAATCAGTTAAACCACCCTATCATATTTTAAATATACGCTTATTTACCAACTGTTCCGCAAGTTTTCTATTCACGAATTGTTAAGAATTTATAGGTATAATCCGTGGTTTGTAAGTCGATTGTTCTTGTCAGGCACTGATAAGGTCTCACAATTTACAACCTCTCCAGCAAGAATATCTTTATCTTCTCCTCAACCCAAAACCAACAAGCATATTAATGCAACATAAAGCCGATTCATAAGCTCTGTTATATTACTAAAGAGCTATTTTACCTTAACAGGGTTGCATTAAGTAAAATATTAATTCCTTGGCAACCTACTTGGTTATTAGCTGTTTATTGCAGGGCATAGCCAATTTATAATGACTTTTGTTTGGGCTCGTAATGCAGCACTACAATGCCGCATTCGAAAGGGGTAGCTTTTACTAAAGTAAGGTTAAGAGTAGTAGTTAGTTCTTTAAAAACAGGCAAGCCGTTGCCAATGGCCGTTGGGTTAATAAACAAATGAAATTCATCAATAAGGTCTTGCTTTATAAGCGACGACACAAAAGTTGCCCCACCGTACGCAATCATATCACCTCCGGCTTGTTCCTTCAGTTTAGTTACTTCTTCGGCTAAATTGCTTTTGGCTATAACGGTGTTTTCCCAGGCAGACTGCTCCAGGGTTTTGGTAAAAACTACTTTGGGTGTATCGGTAAATTTTTGGCCGGCTGCTACTTCCGGGTTTTCCGGATCGGCGGCCACACTGGCCCAATACGGAATAAATCCTTCGGCTAGTTTGCGCCCTAACAAAATACAATCAACCGGTTCCGTTAAATTCTGTACATATTGCTTCAAGGCATCGTCCCAATTGTAAGTCATCCAATCCATTTCGCCATGTACCCCGCCAATATAACCATCGAGGGTCATTTGTACCTGCAGCTTTAATTTTCTCATTGTAATTTAGATTTATAATGCGATTTGTACTGCCTCAAAGATAGCAGCCCGGCCCATTTTACGAAGAGTGCGTTTACGCCATTTTAAGAGGCATTTGCGACACCTTTTTTGTAAATTTAAAGAAAAGCCTTTAGAAGAAATATCCTTCTGTAGTTTGTTGCGCGGTTACTTTGTTTTATCGCTTAAAATATCTCTTTTTAGATCAGCGCAAACCCTGATCAATTAAGTTTTAGCTACGGTGCAGGGTTCTCGGCTCTTTCGTTGTCGGCGGCTGGGCCAGTTAGCCCAATATTATCACAGGGGTTAGGTCGGCTAACCTCCTGTCCTTAACTATGACAGCTATATTCTAAAAGTCAGGTAATATTTTAATGGTGTAGCCATTGTTTTATACCACATCAATCTGTTTGCAGTAAGTCATACAGGAATAAATTAAAAATATAAAAAGCGTTTAATTTCTATATCCCTCCATACAACTTTTGCCCCATCCCAATAAAATAAACTTAACTTATTACCTGTTATTTCATAATTAATATCTTCCAATCTATATTTATAAAATAAAGGCTTTACAGCCATTAAGCCAGGCAATATAGTTTTCTCTTGTCTTACTACTATTCCAAACGCTGTGGTAGCGCCGCCATTTGTCCGGTAAATGGCAACGCCATTCTTTAGTTGATGTACCTTTTTAAAACTACCATCTAAGTTATTATGCAAAGGCGGTAAAGAGGCAATTTTAAAACAGAAAACAATAAAACACAACAAGCAAACCGGAGCAACTAACAAGTACCCTAAAAGAGCAATAAACTTAATTTTTACTTTACTTAATTTTATAAAAAGTACAACACAAAGTACAATAGGTATTGCACTTGCCAGAAGAGAGAAAAAATCGTTTGCAAAATTATTTGTGAATCGCAGCACAGGAAATCGCCAGTTAATAACTACCAGCGTAAATATAATTGCAAGAAGCAAAATGTATTTATTTTGCATTGGTTGTAGTGATTAAAAAGACCCAGATATACGCACGGTCTTTGCCCTATTACTGCTTTTATATTAACTGTTAGCTGCTACAATTCTTAACTTTTAGATTAATTGATTTACTCTCTTCTTGTTTAAACCAAACAATGTTGGTAGCCGGCCTTTTCCTGTACCAATATGTTTTATATTCAGGTAGATATAATTTCCACCAGAAATCACGGCTATCCTTTGTTTTTATTTAAAAGTATATTTAAGGCTTTCTACTAATTTATTTTGTTCAGCTATTAAATGTTCTTTTAACTCTTTCTTTTTCTCATTGTCAAGCGGCTTACCAAATGCCTGTGCAAGATAGGCGTCATGGCGGGCGTTATTTTCACTTTTTACAGTGTTAAAATATTTAATAAGTCTGGGAGTGGCTTCAAAATAAAATATATCAGAATTAGGAATGCCATTCAGCGATTTATAAACTATTTTATCACAATTTAAATCTTTTAAAAGCGCAAGAATTTCTTTGTCTTTGGGCGAATTATAAAGATGTATTTTGTAAAAATTATCTTGCAGAAAGGCACCATATCTAAGAAAAACACCCGTTAAAAAGGAATATTTCTTTTCTTCTGAGTCAAAAATATTATCTTTTAAATTCCCCTTTTCGTCATAATAGCTGTGTAGTTTGTTGGCCATTGTTTCGGAAAACATTGCGTTAGCATTATTCTTTTGATTAACCAACTCCACCTTCGTTTTATAATTATCTAAGATAACTTTAGACAAATAATTAACTAATGATCCTTCATAAGGATAATATCTGTCAATTTGTTTTTTCCGATCTATGGCATAAAACCTTCCCCCATAATCGGACAAAGTTCCCAAAATAAAAAATTCCGGATTTAGTTTAATCTCAAAGTTTGTACTGTCTTGGGGTTTGCCAAACCCAGTTGAGGGCGGTTGTTGACCGAAAGATTGAATATTGATAATTGTACTAAGAAGTAGAATAATTACAAATTCCTTTTTCATTTTGATTTTCTGTTAGATTTTCGATTACTTACAACAATTAGACATACTGGATTCCTACAGGTATTTGCACTATAAAAAGATAGCCCGTAGTTTTTTAATAATGGTATTTTAAATATTTGCTGCGACCACCGGTAAACAAATATCTACCTGCTAAATATATAGAATATTTTAAATTTATTCAGGATAAAACGCTAATTTAGTAAGCGTAATTTTTACTGTAGCTTAGGCACTTAAACGTACCACTAACCAGGTTTATAGCACAAAAAAGGCAGAACCAAATTTTTGTTAGTCCTGCCAAAGTTAAAAAAGGTTAAAGCCCTGAAAAAGTAATAATTTACTACCGGAGCTTTTGTCGTAATTCCTGCTGGCGCATGGGCATACCATCTACAATCTGAAATATTTTTGAAGGGTTTAAGACTTCCTGGGTGCGGTATTTTTCGCCGCCATCTTTGCCAATTAGTATAACCTCAAAGGCCGCAGGTTTAACATTGTAATGCTCGCGCAAAGCTTTAGCAGTGGGCAAATTGTCGGGTTGGGAATCAGAACTTCTTACCTGGGTTTCTAATACACCCAACGTAACCAAATCGCGGGAATTCATTTCGGAATGGGCTTGTTTTAATAAATTTTGTTGTTTCTGCCACTGGGCATCGGCGGCAGTAGGCGCAAAAACCAATACTACCCGTTTATCCCATTTATAAGGTTTTAACATGTGCAGCATTGGTTTAGATTGGGCCTGCGCTGTTTGCAGGTTAAGCCCTAACATAAAAATCAAAGCCAATATATATACGCTGTATTTCCCCACGCTTATCTTAATTTAATACAATCTTAATTTATTTTTGGTTTACTACCAATAAAGCCCTCTGCGCATTAACCCAAACCAAATCTGGCACAACCGTGCGTAATACGTAAGCAAAACCCATTTCCGTTACAACTTAGCGCTTTCTTTTATCCTAAAGCAAGCCTTGTGCCAACCCTGGCTGGCTTAGCTTAAAAAGCGTAAATTAACCTATTGGCCAGTTTCTGTTTATTACCGGCTAAATTTATTTACCGGCCTGGTAAAAAGCCCATTATTACGGAATAGCCAAATTGGTAATACGCATTTCCAGTAAAATTGCGGTTCTGGCATCGCGCCGCTGCCGTACTTCGTGCCGCACCAGGTAGGCCAGCCACAGCAGCATAATAAACAGGTAAGGTGTTAAAATATTCAGGTACAAAAATTTGCGGTGGGTGGTATGCCGGTGACCGCCCGAAATAAAATACCCCACCACACAGGCAAAAGAAAGCAACAGCAGCGGCAAAGTAAGCACCAACATAATGTACATTCCCCACCAGTTCTCGAAAGCAAACACAAAAGTAATGCAGGCCAACGCAATAGATAAGCTACTAAACGCCCCCAGAAAAGCCAGTTGCGGGCGTGCATACACGTAAACAAAGGCAATGCCGGTTTGGAGAAAAAACAAAAAAGAAAGCAAGAACAAGGCAAAAACAAATACCAGGTGCTCGCCGGGTAAATGCATAAAATTAAGCACCATACCTACCAGAACCAGCATTCCGGTCAGGTACAGGGCCGACGTGAAAGCACTTAAAAACAAACCCAGCTTATAATTTAGCGCCGCTTTAAAGGTTTGCTGATCGGGAGCAAGTACAAGTTGTTTCATGGCAAAACGTTGCCCACTCTGGGGTAGATTTTTTACATAGTTTAGAATTTATTTAATTATTCAGAATAATATACGCAATAATTAAAGATAATGATTTTAGCTTGCAATAACCATTAAGTAAAGTAATTAGTAAAGCACAAAAAGCATTATCTTTGCATTTTATTTAGACAAACCGATTACCCTTGAAAGTTAAAGATTTTCTGGAACTTTACCGCCGCGATGCCCTGGTAAATACCGTGGCCGAACAGCTAAAATCTGCACCGGCATTTCATGTGCAGCTAAAAGGTTTGGTAGGTAGCCTCGATGCCGTTTTAAGTGCGGCTGTAGCGGGTATCCTGGACGATGCCAACCACCTGATTATTTTGCACGACAAAGAAGAGGCGGCTTATTTTCACTCCGACCTTCAAAGTATATTCGACGGCGATAAAGAAACGTTGCTGTTTCCGTCGTCGTACAAACGGGCTTATTCTTTCGACGAAACCGAAAACGCCAATATTCTCATGCGGGCCGAAGTACTCAATTTGCTCAACAGCAAATCCGGCAAAGGCATGGTGGTGGTTACGTATCCCGAAGCGCTCGTCGAAAAAGTAATTAATAAAAAATCACTCGTCGAGAACACCTTTGGTGCCAAAGTAGGCGAAAAACTCGATACCAATTTCCTGAACGAAGTTTTAACCGAATACGATTTTGAACGCACCGATTTCGTGTACGAACCTGGCCAGTTTGCTATTAGGGGTGGTATTGTTGATATATTTTCGTATGCCAACGATTTGCCTTACCGCATTGAGTTATTCGGCGACGAAATAGAAAGCATCCGGACGTTTAACCCCAATACGCAGCTTTCCGTCGAGACCAAAACGCAAATCTCGATTGTGCCCAACGTACAAACCAAGCTGCTGCAGGAAACCCGCGAACCGTTTCTGCAATTTATTCCGGCCAATACCAAAATCTGGTTTAAAGATGCCCGGCATACTTTCGATATTATCGACGAATCGTACGATAAAGCGGTACAGGCTTTTGAATATTTAATGCTTACAAGCGGAGGCACCCAGATAGTGTCTAAACCCGAAGATTTGTTTGAGAGTGCTAAAACTTTTAAAAAGCACCTCTATAACTTTGTTACCGTGGAGTTTGGCAAGCGTTTCCATTTTAAAACGCCCGAAATTATTCGGTTTGAGGTAAAGCCGCAGCCCTCGTTTAACAAAGATTTTAAACTGCTGGTCAATAACCTCCACGAAAACCAATCGCATAACCTTGTAAATATTATTGCCGCCGACTCGCCGCGCCAGATCGATCGCTTAACCACTATTTTCGACGAACTCGACCACGACGTAAAATTCCAGCATTTGGGTATTTCGCTGCGCGAAGGGTTTATTGACGAAAACGCCAAAATTGCGCTGTATACCGACCACCAGTTATTTGAGCGGTACTACAAATACAAAACAAAAGAAAAGTTCTCGAAGAGCAAAGCCTTAACCCTGAAAGAACTGCGGGCGCTGCACCCCGGCGATTACGTTACGCACGTAGATTATGGCATTGGGCGCTTTGCCGGCCTGGAGAAAGTAGATGTGGGTGGCCGCATGCAGGAAGCCATCCGGTTGGTTTACCGCGACGACGATTTGTTGTATGTGAGCATCCATGCGCTGCATAAAATCAGCAAATATACCGGCAAAGAAGGCACGCCGCCCACCATGAGCAAACTGGGCTCGCCGGAGTGGGAAAACAAAAAATCGCGCGTAAAGAAAAAGGTTAAAGATATTGCCGAAGAGCTGATTAAACTTTACGCCAAGCGCAAGAGTGCGCCGGGTTACGCCTATAGCCGCGATGGCTTTTTGCAGGCCGAGTTGGAATCGTCGTTTATTTACGAAGACACCCCCGACCAGGGCAAAGCCACCGAGGATGTAAAAGCCGATATGGAGCAACCGCACCCCATGGACCGTTTGGTCTGCGGCGACGTGGGATTTGGTAAAACCGAAGTAGCTATTCGGGCGGCTTTTAAAGCGGCTTGCGACGGCAAACAGGTAGCCGTTTTAGTGCCCACTACCATTCTGGCGATGCAGCATTACAAAACCTTCCGCGACCGGCTCGAAAAATTTCCGATAAACGTGGAATTTATTAATCGGTTTAAAACGGCCAAAGACATAAAAGAAACCCTGAAACGCGTAGCCGAAGGCAAAACCGATATTTTAATTGGCACACACCGCATCGTAAGCAAAGACGTGAAGTTTAAGGATTTGGGGCTGATGATTATTGATGAGGAGCAGAAATTTGGCGTAAAAACCAAAGAGCGCCTGAAAGAAATGCGCGTCAACGTCGATTCGCTAACGCTTTCGGCTACACCTATTCCGCGTACGCTGCACTTTTCGATGATGGGTGCCCGCGACTTGTCGGTAATCGCCACGCCGCCGCCTAACCGGCAGCTCGTACAAACCGAGCTGCAC
>NZ_JBMQUD010000117.1:0-36872 GCF_057359045.1 Adhaeribacter sp. | reverse complement strand
GGGGAGGACAACATTATTCCGACATATTTTACCTTACTATTAAAGCTTACCTTTTGAAAGATTTTATCTTTCAATGTACAGGTGCTAATTATATTTATAAGCCTACGTTAGCTCCCGGCCGCGAGGCCCATTTGGCCGCCCGGTCTGTCTAAGCTTGTTGTCGGAATGCTTACGCACCACAACCTTAGAAGGCCCTCACTGTCCAAACTGCTGTAGTTTGCTTGTAGCAGATGCTGTTCTATTATAAAATATTCGTTTAATATTAATTGTTGATTGTTATTCATGAGGAGAACAGGCAGCTACAACAAGTCAGCCACAACGGATGCGTTACCCGGCTCCCCGCCTATTTTAGGAGGGGCTGGGGGTGGTAAATTTATAATAACCCGTATAAGCAAAGTAAAGAACCCTAAACTTAACTCCACCCAACTTGTTATAAACCATGGCTATGCTAAAACGAAACTTCCGCCCAACCAGGCTTTTATTCCTGAACCTCCTGGTTTTACTAACCACTACCGCCGCCTGCCAAGTTAAACCCCAACCAGAAAACAACACCACCGCTACTAAACCCACCACCGCTTACACCACCAAAACCCCGCACCCCGACGGCACTGGTAAGGTATACATGGGCCGCGAAATAGCCCACGTCATGAGTGCTGCCGGCGGCGACTGGCTCGAGCGCAACACCCGCCAACAGGAAGAAAACGTAGCTTTAGCCATTAATAAACTAAACCTCGCCTCCAACAGCGTAGTCGCCGATATTGGCGCCGGCACCGGTTACTACACCTTCCGGATAGCCCCCAAAGTACCCCAAGGCAGAGTTTACGCCGTAGAAGTGCAGGATGAATTTATTTCGGCTTTAGAAGCCCGGAGAAAAGAACTGGATTTGACCAATGTAGAAGTAATAAAAGGCAGCACCAAATCTCCTAATCTCCCCCCCGCTTCTGTTGATTTAGCCATTATGGTAGATGTCTATCATGAACTGGAGTATCCGCAAGAAATGTTGCAGGCCCTATATAAAGCGCTTAAACCCGATGGCAAATTATTGCTGCTGGAGTACCGGGCCGAAGACCCGAAAGTACCCATCAAGGAACTACATAAAATGAGCGTAGCCCAGGCAAATAAAGAACTAAGCGCCAATGGCTTCAAACTTAACCAGCGGGAAAACTTCTTACCCATTCAGCATTTTTTGTTATATGGAACGGTGCAAAAATGAATTACATGCTCCTTTTACACCAACAGTTCGAAAACGCTTTTACCCCCAATGCTATTACTCCGGAAAAACACGAAATACCCGATTTGCCACACACCTTTTAAAAAAGCCATAAATTCATGGTTCGAATCCAAACCTCCTAGTTGCCGCTGGTAGATCGCAATCTGCAGCAGTTTATGAATATATATTAGGCAATCCGGAGGATTTAATTAAATCAACTATTCGGGTGTATTTTGATGGGCAGCGGGCTTCCAAGTTGGTGGTGAAGGTGTTGAAGGAGTGAGTAGATGTAATTTTAACCTATTAAACTAGTGCTTCTCCAATTTAGTTTTTAGAAAGGCTGAATGGGATTTTTAATCCTGTATTATTGAGTACTCGAATTTGCAATCCGAATTGATTCTAAAAATTAATTTGGTGGTGCCCTAGTTCAAATAAGTTATTTGAATTTATAATAAAAAAGCCTTTCTAAGAAAAATGAAAAGCTTTTTTATGTAATCCTTGTAGTGACAGAGCACTTGACACACACATGCAAGTGAAGACTAAGAAACTGGTTGTAAATTGACAAATAGAAAGGCACAAAATTACGTTAGGTAGGCTTTTCTATATACAAGAACAGAGTTCCTCCTGATACATTTATAGTTTGAAGTTACCCTTCGGAAGATTTAAAACAGTGAGGGAAATATGTTCTTAAAACTAGCAAATTGTTATTGACAATGAAGTCACAAGCTAGCACTAGAAGCTATCTCAAAAATACCTTAATAATATTTTCACACCAGCCAGGAGCACAAGAGCCAGGTAATTAGCTGCTTTGGTTTCGTGTCTGACTAAAGTTCTTCTGAAGTTAAAGAGCCAGGCAAAGAAGCGCTCAATCTTCCACCTTCTTTTGTATCTTCTAAGCTTGCGGCCATCTTAGTTTTTCTGCTTTTTGCAGTTGCTGCGGTGAGGTGCAATCATCTCCACACCCTTTGTTTTAATTTTTCATCCAGCGGGTCAGAGTCGTAAGCTCTATCACCAACCAATCGTTCAGGCATTGACTCAATAAACCGCTGCTCGAGCACCTGCTCCACCAATCCTACTTCATGAGGAGCGGCTGACTGGATGGTGACAGATAGAACAAGACCTGCAGCGTCCGTGATTGCCATGAGTTTGGTGCCTTTACCGCGTTTAATTTTCCCAACAGCAGTGCCCCTTTTTTTGCCATGCAGAAAGAGCCATCGATAAAACATTCGCTCAAGTCCACACCGCCTCTGTGCTGTAAATCCTTGGCTAAGGCTTCCACTACCTGCCGCATCACACCTTGCTTTTGCCACTGCTGAAACCTTCGGTGACAGGTCTGATAAGGCCCAAATCGCTCCGGCAAATCTTACCAAGGTGCGCTCGTGCGTAATATCCACAAAATCCCCTCCAGCACCTGCCGTTGGTCTCGGGCTGGTCTACCTTTTCCATCTGCTCTTTTTACCTGGTCCGGAACCAAATCCTAGATCCGTGCCCACTGCTCTTTAGTCAACTCCATGAACAAAAAACAGATGCCTTTTGCCTTTAATTCCTATTTTTGAGATAGCTTCTAGAATAAAACTTTCAGGATAAATAAAGAAACAATCTTAGAAACTATTTCAAAAGGTATTAAATTCTTTTTAGCAGAACACTAATTATAGCCAGATAGAGCATACTCTTGAAATTCACTTTTTTTTCATAGTCCATGCGTAGGCGTATGGCGTCGAGAATCCAAGCAAATGTTCTTTCCACTACCCATATTCTGGGCATTATTTTAAAGCGATTTAATATCATCTGTTCGCAGCACCACTTGCCAGCACCAGCCCAATAGCTTTTGAAAAAAGTTTTTCAAATCACTTCCCTAGTACCCCCCATCTACCTATACTAGCTTTATCTGGCTACAGAGTTCTTTGAGTATAAAAGGGCGAAAGAGATAGCGCAGCAGGCATTTAGAACTCATCCTTTTCCGATACATTTGCTACACACACCCATTCGGTAAGCAGCAGACCTAGTGTATCAGTAAGAATAAAGCGTTTGAGCCGTATATCTGCTTGCCTGCATCGCAACAGCGGTATTGGCCACCACAGGCATTCGTTCAGATGCTTTACAAGTCCATAATACGCACCGTAGCATGGGGCTGCCGCCCGGCTTTATGCCATAGTTTTTCACCAGAAAACTATCAATTGCTTTCCTACTGGCATCCTATCTCCAGCAGTTGAAATAACAATACAAGGATCGTCCGCAGGGAAAATCATGCGGTAAGCTGCGCCAAAAGCTGCCCATCATTACAACATACAAAATAGCGTTAATTACATCTCTTACTGCTACAGCCAGGCATTCGCCCTTTACTGACCGTCTTTATTATCGGCATTGTTTGTTTAAAACTTTTCCAGCGGTTTGCGCACACTTCGCTTAGCTAACATTGCACTTTATGCTTCTTTTGTTTTAAACTCACCTAGGTCTTTTATTAGTTGCTCGTTTAACTATCTTAACAAAGGTGAGCTCATATTTGGTACTCTGGATTTAGCTTTTATAGGTTTCGAAACAGCTTCTAAGGATTTCCAAAAATCTTTAAATATACCTCTTCAGTCAATTCATCATCTGGAGACAATGGATTATCTCCAGTTTCCTCATTCAATCCAGCTGTTATTTGTATTTTACCAATTGGTCCACCAGTATAATTTAAAATAGCCCATTCATTAGGTGTAATTAAACATTTACTAAAATTGACATCTCCGTTTAAATCCACACGTACAGGTTCAGAATCTATCCTCCCATTATCATTCCAATCAATTGAACCATCAGCTTTGATATCCCTTTTTACAGCGTTGTTAATAGTTGTAAAATGAATATGATATGTATTTAAGTTTGGAGTTTTACCTAATCCATCACTTTCACGTAAGGATTCTTCATCAAGCTCAGGTAGTTGGAATGGTTGGTAACTATGATATCTTTGATCTCCTTTTTTTATACCTGACATTTGATAATAATAATTCATGACGCTTAAATGATTTGGATTATAATGAGAATGATTTACCCCCCCATGCATAAGCCCTAGATTATGCCCTAATTCATGAATAAAAGTGCCTACTTTTTGCTCAACAGTTCCTCCTTTTCCACCATTCCATCTACCCAATGTAACAATAAAGTCTGCACTGGGTATATCAAATGAATTTCCACTAGATCTAGAATTCTCATATGCATCTGCCCAAATCATATAATGAAAAGTTGTTGCTCTTTCAGCTTTAAAATGAAATCTCTTAATAGCTTCAAAATCTGACTTTACAGGATTAAGATCACCATCATAAGGTATTTGTTCATCTACAACTAAATGAATATTTATTCCTGTTGTACCATCAGGATTATTTACTGGTGCAAGAGCAAAAATCTCTGTTATTCTATCCAAAACTTCACGGTTAGGCTTCAATCCATTGCTAGCAGATGCGCGCTCCATATAATCCATTTCAACGAAAATATCTTTATGAAGAGGAGAAGCGCCCATATCTCTTAAGTTTACCACTCCATTTAATGGCCCCACTTCCCAGCCATCTTTTAATCCATCACCATCTGTATCAGGATTATCCGGGTTTGTTCTTATTCTCTGCTCCTGATTGTTTGTTAAGCCATCATTATCTGAATCTCTATTACTATCTTCTGTAACTCCATTAGGATCGGAGGATTGAGGTTTTCTTCCAATACTTGCAGGAACTTCAAACTTCGATTTCTCCATCCTCCTTTCTAATGCCTTTTGATCCCTTTCAGTCATTTCTTTCTCTACCTCTCCAGTTTGACCTAGAGATGGAGTAACTACAACCAAATAAATAAGTAAGGAATAAATCATTTTGACCCATTCTTTCTTTAAATTAATTAATAAAAGTGTTTTCATGTTAATATAATTTTTATTGATAGAACATAATTTAATTACTTAAAAACAACCTGCCAAATTACTTTAATTTGATATCTAATCCCGTGAAAGAAAAAGTAATAAATCCTGTTAGCTTATTATCATATCCAACAACTTCATTGAGATCCGAGATATCCGATGGTAAAGGAGAATTTAGCTTGCCACCATTATTTAAACCACTTGGAAATTGGGAAAAGCCAACTCCTGCTCCTACCCTTAGAAAATTGCGGTAACTAAACAAAGAAGAAAGAGAGAAATGGTTAAATGTAGATTGTTTTGAAAAACTATATCCTAAACCCATTCCAACGGCCATTTCTTTAAATTCACCAAACTTTGCAAAATTTATATTTAATAATAGCCCAGGATTTAATACAATTTTGTCTTTAAGCTCTCTTTTCACAATATTATCTTCTAAATAATATTCATTCACATCTTTTGAAAAAGCGAAATTAGCAACAGGAATCAACTCAACAGTTGCTCGATCATATTCGGGTATTAAAGTAGCAATAACAAACTCTCTTGTTTCTCTAGAAAGATTTAATTTTAAATTACTTACATCTTTAGGCTTTATAGTTAAAGTAATTTTAGTAGGTTTATCTCCAACCACAAAGTAATGTTTTATTAATGTTTTTAAATTTTTACCTAAAACAAGATTTTGTAATTCATTTACTCGGCGTACATAATCTGCATTTAATGCTAAGAATGCCGCTCGATGTGTATCATCACTTAAATCACCTTTAAATTTTTCATAAAGAGAATTGAGGTCATTGGCCAAGGTTGTGCTATTAAATTCACCAAACCCTCCTCTAATTCCACGTATCTTCTTAATAGCACCACGTAGACCGTCGGTATTTGTATGTAAGAAAGCATCTGATTTAGATTCAGGCAAATCAGATGCTATTATTAACGCTCTAGCCTCATTTATATCTTTACCTAAGTTTTCAATTGTATTTTTATATGCTTGGTAAGAGGCATCTTCTGTAATTCCTTCAGTTGCATCATTTGGCAACAACTTTGTTACTGTTTCCAAGAAAGGAGTAATATTAGGGTAAGACTCCTCAATATTTACTACTTCAGTTTTAAATGTGTAATCATAAAAGATAGGGTTCGGATTATCAACCATAATCATTATTCCATCGCCACTTGCCTTAACTATCTTAATATTATCAACTAAACCAAACTCTTTTCCATCATCATCTAAGGATATTGATTCATCGTTTTTCCCATGATAAAAATGAATAACGTTTTGTGCATATGTTTGGCCACTTATTAAAAGAACAAACAGAAACAGTAATAATAGATTTTCTTTTTTCATATAATTTTAAATTATTTTAACTAAACATATTTAGCATTTGGCAATAAAAAGACATTGATAATTCAACTATTTATTACTATTAACCTAGCTAATTACCTTTTTAAATCTTTTCAATAGAAATAAATTACTTATTGAAAGAACGTTAAATTTCTATAGTTTATAGTTACCGATTCAATTTTATCTGCTTGCCCCTGGGTAAAAGTCGTCATAAATGCATCTTGGGCTGTATCCATAAATTGTTACTTAAATCGTTTTAGTCTGAGTATTCTATACAAGTGTTCAAAACGTTTCTACAATCTCGAGTATCACTTCAACTCTTAAAAGCAGGAGGAGTATCATAAACCATATCTCCATACACACTACAATCCCCTTTAATTCTCTCCTCGCATCCTCCCTGATAAGTGTGAAAAAGCCCTAACCAATGCCCAACCTCATGGCTACAAGTATGGCCTAAGTTTCTGGTGGGATTGGATCCTGTGCCTATGTCCCCAAAAAATCATCTACTATAACTAAGCCATCCAACTGCGGTGAGTTGTCAACAAACTGGGGGTAAGTTGCATAGGCAAGCCAATTAGGTTCATTTTGATTGCTTACATCTACAATGGTATTAACTATCCAAATATTAAGATATTTTCTTAGGTTCCATTGAGAAATCCCCTTCAATGAGGCTTCCATACTGCCAAACGAATTTTGACCATCAGACTGCGAATCGTAAATAAAATTTGATAATTGGCTTCTGTATCTCTGAATTCCAATAGATTTATTCCCTTGATCATCATTTATGGCCAATTTGAACTCAATACCAGTATCAACTCCTCCTAATTTATTCCTAAAATCTTGATTTAACACATCTATTTGGCTTCTCACTTGCTGTTCACTAATGTTTTCAGCCCCACCGTTATGTATTACATGAACTACAACTTCAATTTGAATAGCTCCCGTTTCTTGTTGTATATGCTTAATATTCTTTTTAATCCTTTTTTACTTTTCTTTACATCTTCAAAAACAAAATTGAATTTTCTATTATCTATTAAATTCAATCTATTTAATTGTTTATTTCTCAATAGGTCAAAACCGCACCTAATCTATTGGCTATGTACAGACACTCTCATTAAAAAAATAAATAATAGTGTTATTTTAAATACTAATATTCTCTTCTCCATCGGTTTACTTATATTCAATTAACTTTAAAATATCTTAACTAAGAATTTCATCAACTCCGTTTGCAATCCAAGCCTTTTCTAACTAATCAACTTTTAAACTTTTTATTTACAATAATCCGTCACTTCTATTTTAGTTAATTAAAATGTTCTTTCTGATATAGCTAATAAAAGGGTATAATCAGCATTTCACTGGCTACTATATTTTACATCATCATAGTAACTTGTTCTAAATGTTTTAGCAATACTGATTTTTCAGTATTGTTAAACTAACAAAATGGCATACTTAGCTTAATTAAATTTTCAATATTATCTCCTGATTTTTCTATCTACAACAATAACAAATTTTTTTAGAGATGCTTTACTAGAATTGAACGTTGTAAAATTTGATAATCAATAGATTAACAATGTGACTTTTCACATTATATAAACTGGGTCTATTCCGTTCTTAACTGTTTAAACACATAACTTAAATGGGACTTATCACAATTCTATGTAAAAACTCACATAATAAAAGTTTAAAAATATCGTCAAAGCATTAAATATTAGTCTATTATAAATAATAATCTCTATTATCTAGCATTTCGAATACTCTTGGACTTGTTAAATAGTATTGTAACCTAGTTATACCAAACCATCTAAAGTCAGATAAAGCAGGCTTTAAAAAAGTTGCAATTCGCTCATTTATTATGCTCAAAATAAAAAACATTGCTACAACAGAAATCCATTTATCCGACATACCTTCTTAATTCTTTTTAAATTTTAACGGTTTCACTTCAGTGCTCATATTTTGCAATTAGCTATACTCTTTTATTTTCATCTTTCTTCAAGAAGTGCTTTATATCAAGTGCATCCATTTGTTTACTAATTGATAAACAAATTCTAATGATACCTTTTTATTAATTTCGCTTCTCATGTCCTCCCAATTGGCCTTACAAGGTGTTTTTCCTAACTTCTACAGCTGCTTAATTTTTCTTTATCTGGCTATATCTTAGAAACTGAAGCGGCAAAATAAGAAGTAGCATTGTAAATTTTGGTAGGCAGGGCAGTTCCTTAAATGAAATTAGCCACTAGGCGTACTCCGTATGGATTGGGGGTTAAATCGTAAGCTAGGGGCTTACCTACTTATTGTATTAAGGCTTTAGTTAGGTCGGCCACAAAAGCGTTCTTCAGGTAAATTTCCAGTTCGGTTATGCTATGGAAGGCCAATGTTATGAAAATACTGTTGGTTCTTTTATGAGAGACTACCAACGTTACTTCCCTTGTCGGTTAAATCATAGCCATAATCTGCTTTATAAGTTAAATTATAGTACACATGTGGTTTACGCCCTATGGACACCTGCTTCATTTTCTTGTTGGAGTTATAGCTATAAACATTCTCCATCTAAAATTTTAGAATCAAATCACCGTTCACTTTTTTGTATTCTAAATCTTGTAAAGTTGGCATCTCAACCGACGGTTCCACCATATCGCCAAAGTCTTCTTCTATGCTGTAGGAAGTATACTTAGGCTTCAGCGTAACTATCAGCGACTTGTGTTAGGTAGTCCATTATTTTATATTATCTATTTTTTGCGCAGTGGCCGGCAAAGACAACAAAGCTAAAAGTAGCCAAGCGTTAGCGGCAGAGCATAACTTTTTAAATTAATTCTACATTTTCATTTGCCTTTAGGTTTGTTCGTTTTTACTACAGTACATTCTTTATTCAGATTGAATAACGACTGGCTGCTATCAACCTTCTGTTGAGTAAACTTTGTTTTATTTTCTTCAAAAATATTTATAGCTATTACTTGATTCAAGAAAGGCAATATTCTTTCATCTCCCATTTGGGAGCTTCTAAAATTGTAATTCGCTTATATTATTTAATTAAAATTATAAGTGTAATAGTAACTCGTTCTAATCCTATCCGCAATACTGAATTTTCAGTATTTTTAATGGTTCAACGAAATAAATTTCTGCTGTATCCTTAACTCGAAACATATTTCTAAGTCAATTTCATCGATTCTATCCATTACACTACAATTATCAATACTTCAGTTGTTGATTATACATTACTGTGCGACTTTACAAATATTGCTTTTCTTTAACTTGTTATCAATGAGACATTTACCAGAGTCAACTGAGAAGTTTAACTTGGCTGGTGTGGGTACCATCACGTTTATTTATGTGATTTTTCCCAAACATCTGTGAATATCCCCACAAGCTAAAAGATAAAATATTGATTTATAACACTATATCACACAAACTCAAACCAAAAAACTTAATTAAGTTTAATCCTATCTGTAAATTTTCTTATATTATCACCACATCTCTTTAAATCTCAATCATCCTTCACTTAAAAAGAAAAATTTATGGAACAGAATGTATTTCCGGAGCATACCCAACAAAGCCAGAACTTTAAAGATTATTTGGCGGGCCTGGATGTGGCCAACTTTGGGGAATTTGTGTGCGCGTATAAGTTTTCGTTGGCCGAAATAAATGCCTTAGTAGCTGCTGCCAGCCAAAACGGTAACCCAACGCACTTGCGGGTATATTATGGCTGCGAGGCCGGCGGTACGAATCACCGGTTATTTTATGCGGTATTAGATGCCGACGACAACGTGTTGCAGGTTCAGCCTTTAACAGGTTCAGCACCCAGCCCGGCAGCAGATGGCCCCGGACAAGAACCCGCGAAGTGCCCGCCTGGTTGCCGGTCGGATGCTATTATTATGTCTGTGCTGACCGGAATGTGATGAGTTAAACCAATCCGGCATAAATTGGTGTTACAGCCTCTTTATGCCGGATGCATTGTTTACGGCTATGTTGGATGTTTACCTGACTATAGGTTTAGAATCGCTGATTCTGCTGCTTTTCTTTTTAAATTTCCGGAAGGCTACCCCCGAGCAAAAACTAGTGGGCACGCTTATGCTGGTTTGTTTTCCGTTTGAACTGTATGCCGGCTATTTACAAACATTTAAAGAAAACAATTTATTTATTTACCATTTTCTTACGCCCGTACAATACACATTTTATGCTTTTATTTATTACTCGGCTATTAGTTCCGGTAAGGTAAAAAAGGTAATTATTTTTTCGGTGCCGGTGGTTATTTTGGCGGCGCTGGTGCTGGGTTTTACAGTGCAGCAAGTGCGCGAGTATAATTCTTACGCCATTGTTTTAAGCAACTTTTTAATCCTGGCCTGGGTGCTTACTTACTATCGCCAAACGTTTGTGCAACTTAAAATTTATCAGTTGGAGCGGGAGCCACTTTTCTGGATTAGTACAGGTTTGCTGTTTTATGCCTTGGGTGGCTTTTTTGTAGAAGGTTTAATGAATAATTTATTAGAAAATTCTAAAGAAGTCGCGAAAAAGTATTATTATAGCGTAACGGTTGTTTTACTGTGTTTTTTGTACCTCATGTTTATCTTTTCTTTTTTATGCCGGCGCTTTTTTAAATCCTATGATTAGCAATCATGGCTATGTCTCCCGATATACTTTTGGTCGTTTCCAGTGGAACCATAATTTTTTTAGTGGTAGCGGGTTTGGTTACTTTCTTTTTTTGCCTCTACCAAAAACGGTTTAATGCTCACTTAAAAGAAAAAGAAGAACTTAAAAACAGTTTCCAGCACGAAATACTAAA
Source organism: Adhaeribacter sp. (assembly GCF_057359045.1). NCBI lineage: Bacteria > Pseudomonadati > Bacteroidota > Cytophagia > Cytophagales > Hymenobacteraceae > Adhaeribacter > Adhaeribacter sp. Next base: position 25,675 of record NZ_JBMQUD010000117.1, on the reverse strand, counting down.
AGCCCAGCTAGAAATGCAGGAGCAAACTTTCCTGAACATTTCGCAGGAAATTCACGACAACATCGGGCAAATTCTTTCTTTAATCCGGCTAAACATTAGCACCATTCAGCCCCACAATTACCAAACTACCGGCTTAAAGGTTAGCACCAGCAAAGAATTACTAGATAAAGCCATTGATGATTTACGCAATCTATCGAAGCGGTTAAATGCCGAATTTGTACAGCAGCAAAGCCTTGCCGAATCATTGCGTTTTCAATTAAACCTGATTCAGAAAGCCGCACTTTATAATACGTCTTTTGAATTACACGGTGCAGAAATTTCCTTACCTGCCGAAATAAAACTGATTATTTTCCGGATTGTACAAGAAGCCCTGAATAATATTATTAAACACGCCGAAGCCAAAACCATTCAGGTGGTTTTAACTTATGCGCCCGAAGCCATTTATTTAATCATTCAGGACGATGGCCTGGGCTTTGCGGATAATCCCGACGATACGGACAGCCCATCTGAAGAAATAACCACCATTACCCCCCGGATACCGATTAAAGGCATTGGCATTTACAACATGCATTACCGGGCCCGCCTGATTGGCGCGCATTTTAAACTGGAAAGCCAGGCCGGTGTAGGCACGCAAGCCCAGTTAATATTGCCTTTAATAGCTTAAAGTAACGGTAATGGTTTTACTGCTTAAACAAACCAATATTTAAGCAATTTCTCCTTTGCGGGCAATTTCCAGTTCTTCAATAACGGCTCCGCTCATGGCCGCCAATTCTTCTTCGCGATTAGTATCCCGGATAATGATAGATAAATCTAAGGCGGCAAAATCATTTTTACGACCAATGGTGGTTTTGCCCAGCTTATCAAAATCGCCGTTAATGTCGGTAAAGCTTTGCACCCAGGTTAAGAGCGGTTTATCGTCTACCTTGCCCAGGAACTTGCCTACTACTCCGGCCACCGAAAACAATAAATCCGACACCTGGGTAACGGCATTGGCCTTCCGGACTACGGCTTTAATCGCCGAAACCACATCGGCATAATTTGAATCGTTTTTAACGTCGGCCAGTACATTGGCTACATCCCGCAGGTTCTGTTTGCTTTTAATGATGGAAGCCAAAACATGAATTTGCGAAGGACTTTTATCTTCGGGCTGATGCTGTTTCCAGAAATAAATGGTTTTGTCTACGGGCAAGTCTTCGTCGTCGCCTACTTTGGCAAAACTTTTCAGGTCCAGGTTCTGTAAAACTTCGCCGGTATCGCTTACCACAATTACCATCAGGTACATTTTAGAAAAGCCCGGAAAAGGCGGCACTTTGGCGGTTTTGTTGTTGATGATAAATGCCCGCGATAAGCGCACCTCTATGCCGGTTACATTTTTAGAAGTAGAAATGCCTTCGGGCTTGGTTTTTTCGTCGCCTTGTAAAGCAAATTGCTCCACAAAAGCTTCGTCTTTTATGTTTAAAGCCATTTTTATTTACCTGGTTAAATAAGTGAATGTTTGAAATTACACCCCTGTATGCCTGGGTTGGGCGGTACTGAAACAGAGCTTATCTACAAAGCTAAATGTAATATTTTATTAGCACGTAACCATACTCATTTTTAGGTATTTTAGCGCAGATTCCCGCAAATATTCTATAATATCTTTTGGGTTTGCCAGGCTGAGCTTTTGCTGATGGAATATTTGCGTTTACTCGTAACTATTATGCTGGTAGCGGATAGCCTGTTGGCTTGCTTTATTGTGCGTGTTCTGGGGAAAAATAGCTGATGCGTACGTGACAAGTTTTAAGTAGTAAGCTTGTAGTAGATTTATTTAATCTTGATGGCCAGAGGCCGGTAGAGGACATCACCGGCGAGACGCCGGCGATAGGCTAAGCCTGAATAAATTTATACTGGTTTAAACAAAAATACCCGGCCTTTTCGGGTCGGGCATTTCTGCTTTTCATAGTTTTATTTTGCGGTAGTTTAATTGCCGCCGGCGCGGTTTAATTCTTCTAAATTGGTATTGCGTTTCTTCATTTCAAATTTCTCGCCTTTGTTAAACCGGTAACGCAAACCCAGAATTACACTTTGCTGACCAAAATATTGATTGATGTAAGTAGTATTGCCGTTGGCATAGGTATCGGCTACAAAACGCCGGGTCCGGAAAATATCGGTAAAGTTTAGGTTCAGGTCTAGTTTGTCGTGCGCTACCGAGCGTTTCAGGCCTATGTCTACGCCCCAGTTTTCTTTTACCCGGAACAAGCCGTACACGCGCGGCCCTTGGTAACCCAGGTTTACTTCCATCCGGATTTTGCGGGGCAGCTGAATATTGCTCGTAGATTGGGCGTAAAAAGTGGCTTGCTCGTTCCGGAGCGACTGCCCATTTACCTGAACCATATAATACTGGTGGGTAAAGGTAAGATTGTTGTTAATTTCCCACTGGGGCATTACTTTAACCGGAGCCACCAGCGTAGCGCTAATATTTTCGAATTTATCGACGTTGCTTTGCCGAAAAACGGTCTTCCGGGTTTCGCTGTCCTGCTCCGGGATCTCGGCAATAAAGTCTTTTGTAAAAGCGTAGTTTACCGTTAAATTATAAATGCTGCGGATGGTTTGGGTAACCTGAAACGAATGCGTGTACTGGGGCCGTAGGTACGGGTTGCCCTGGGCGGTAGTATAGGGGTCGATGTAGAACACAAACGGGTTTAGCGACTCGTAGCGCGGCCGGCCAATGCGGCGGCTGTAATTGTAAGTAACCTGGTAATCTTTACTTACTTTCTGCGCGATAAAAACGCTGGGGAACAGGCCCAGGTAGTTCCGGTTATTTGTAGAATCTTGCGTTACCGAATAACCTTTGGCTACGGTTTGTTCGGCACGGAGGCCACCCTGCACGCTCCACTTGGGGCCAAATTGGGTACTAAAATTGGCGTAAGCCGCGTAAATATTTTCTTTGTAAATAAAATGGTTGCTTTTACCCGCATCTGGTTCCGGACGGCCATCAAAAATATGGTTAAACTTTAAATCATTATCCGACGCTACGTAGCTGGCTTTGGCACCTAATTCTACTTTGGTGGTTTTGGTAAAGGGTCTGGTATAATCTACTTTGGCCGAATAAATATTATATTGCGATGGATTCTGGTTATTAATTTGGGTAAAAAACGGTTGGCTATCAGGGGCCAGGTTTCTAAAAGAATTATAAAAATCAGTTTCCTGCGAACTCCGGAGCAGTACCCAATCCAGGTCGGCGGTTAAAGTGCTGCCCAAAGAATCAAGTTTACCCATGTAATGTACGTTAAAATTGCCGTTGTTAAATCCTCTTTTAATCAGGTTGGTGGCCTGCACCAGCGAGTCTTCGGCCAGATTGCCGTTGCGCTGGTACAAATCTGTTTTTAGTTTATTATTGCCGGTTAAGTACAGCAAATTAGCAACTATACCTATACTGTGCCTGGGGTTTATATCGTAATCGGTGCCTAAACGTAGCGCCGGAATATAACGGTAACCGTCTTCGTTGGCCTGCTGGTTAAATACGGTAGTAACGCTTTCTTTTTTAAACTGCCGGTTTAAAGTAGCCTGGCGCATGTTTACCCGGCGGGCCATATCCAGGGTCGCAAACGAGTTCCAGTTGCCTTTTTTATAATTAAGTGTACCGCCCAGCGTACCCGAATGCAAGGAATTATACTGGTAACTGCTGTACACGTTACCGTTAAAACCTGTCTGTTGGTTTTTCTTCAGGTTAATATTAATAATCCCGGCCGTACCCTCGGCATCGTATTTAGCCGAAGGATTGGTAATAATTTCCAGGTCTTTCAGGTTTTCGGCCGACATACCCTGTAACAAGGTTTGCAGCTCTTTACCCGATAAATAACTGATTTTACCGTCCAGCATTATTCTTACGCCCGCTTTGCCGTTAAGCTGAATATTGCCATCCTGGTCTACGAAAACACCCGGCGAACGGGCTAACACATCGTAAGCGGTATTACCAGCGGCTAAGGCCGTACCTTCTACGCTTACCACCATTTTATCGGGGTGGGTAACAATGGTGGGCCGGAGCGCCTTTACAGCTACTTCCTGCAATTGTTTTGTATCGGGTTTTAAAGTAAGGGTACCAAAGTCTTTCGCAAAATTGGGGCTGGTTACCGTAAAAACCGCAGTGGTATGCGTGGTGTAGCCAATAGCGCTCAGCCGTAAAAAATAAGTACCGGCGGCCGGCGCTTTAATCAGGAATTTACCGGCGGCATCGGTTACCCCGCCCGTTACTACGGTTCCGTTAGCGGCCTGCATTATCGCTACAGTACCAAAACCCAAAGCGGCACCGCTTTCATCTTTTACTCTTCCGGAAAGTAAACCTGCCTCTTGCGCCTGGCTGGTATGCACCAGGCCAATACCGAAGAAGGCGGCAAATACAAGGGTAAAAATAGTTTTCATAGCCAAAATATTTAAAAGTTAATGGTCGGTTTAGGGGCATTTTGCCTTGGCATTGGGTCTAAAAAGAGTTGTTGTTACTTCAATAACCTACTGCTGAAACAAAAGTAGTATATAGTACTATGTAAAGCAAGGTACTGTTTCAAATAAGGTATTATATATTTCTTAAAACCATTTTAAAAAGCTGGAAACGAAGAATATTTTTTTTTCAGCGGGTAGATATTTTTATAAATGCTGAAGTGCAAGTTGAGAGAATTATGTAAACGGCCGGTTCGTCGGGTACAGAAGTGTTGGTAATATTTAAAAATGACTCCACTTTGCTGGCTCGTTTAGCCAAGGAATTAACCCGGAAATGCAGCTGGCTATATTGGTAAAAGTTCTGGCGGGGTATAAAAGTAAAAACCCGGTCAACTAAAATAGTTAACCGGGTTATCGAATGGAATCTGTTTAGAATTTTAACAAATGGTAACTTAAATTAACCCCGACCGGATGGCAAATTGTACCAACTCGCCGGTGTTGCTGGTGCTGGTTTTCTGAATAATATTGGAGCGGTGGGTATTAACCGTATGAAAACTAATGCCCAACTGGTCGGCAATTAGTTTACTGCTGTAACCTTCCGAAATTAGTTTTAAAACTTCTTTTTCGCGGAGGCTTAATAATTCCTGCGGCCTTAATTCTTCGTCTAAGGAGGTGCAAACTAAACAATCGGCATCGTCGGGGGCTACTACACTAGCCGTAAGCACATCGCCCTTTTTCCAGTTACTTATATCGGTGCACACGCCCAGCAAGTGCGTAATATTGCCTTTCACATCGGTTTGCAGAATGGTATTTTGCTCCAGCAGGCGCGCATAGCTGCCATTGGCTTTTCTTAACCGGTACTCGCAATTGTACTGGTAATCGGGGCGGCGGTTATTGGGGAGCCCAATCAAATATTCCCAAACCTGGCGCAGCAAAGGCCAGAGCCGCACGCCATCGTCGGGGTGCATTAAACTTTTGGTAAAAGGCAGGCCCTCATCGGTAAAAGCCTGGGCGGGGTAGCCCCACAACTTCCGGACGTTCTCGCTCATAAACACGTACTCCCGCGTCCGGACATCCAACACATACGTTACGCAGGGTCCGGCGTGCAACACCTGCCGCAGCAAAGGGTTCGTTCGGATTATCTGCTCCAGAATATTATCGTCCTGGTCGGGTGCGTACGGCTGGTTTTGCCAAAGCCGCATTACTTTCTGGTAAGCATCTACGCCTGTTCTTGTACAATTGGGTTTAAACAAGGTTTCCATGATAAAAGCGGTTAAGGTTTACAATAGCCGGCCAGCATATCCGCTCCCGACCATGCAAAACTCACCTTTTGTTAATTGTCTCACAATGAGGCTTTACTCATTTTAGAAGTGGGTTTATAAGCTTTATAGGGAAGGGAGAATTTAAGTTATATAGATGTAAATTATCACAAACTTTATGGGAAAATTCACATAAAAACACATCTTAACAAACACAACGCACTAATTATCAATAACTTATTAAAAAACAAGTTTTATAGAAAGTTTAAGAACTATTTAATGGGTATATATCTACCGAAATAAATACATATCTTACTCAGGAAAATACAATTACATCTTCTTAAATAATAAATAAAACACTTATGGAAACCACAAAACCTACTTTAGTAAAAAGATTGGGATCATTTAGTTGGTGGATAATATTAATAGTCTTGGGCTGGACACTAGCTACTTGTAATAGAAGTACTAAAATGGAGGAGCAACCTACTAATGACCGAAACCTAAGTTCCGAAACTAACGGACAGCAGGATGAAGACAATACAATACAACAAAACGCAAAACCTAAGCCTACATTATCTCAAGAAGGTTATATCTATGAAAACGGAAGAGTACCAATTCAAAATAGAGATCTAAGATCTATGCAATATAATTTACAAATAAAAAATCCAACCGGAGTAGAGAGTTATGGGGATCTAATTTCAAGAAATTTAGCTAACAGACTAGTATTAGATTTTTATACAGAATTTTCTAGTAAAATAGAAAAATCTGTAAAAAACAATTTTAGTAAATCCTCATTTAAAAATAATTATACTGAAGAAGACCTTGAAAAAGCACAAAAACTGATTATTCAACAAATTAAAGTAGAACTTTCAAAAGAATTGGTTTATCAAATTTCATTCAGTAAGCAAGCTGTTTCAATGCTTTTGGCTCAACCAAATTGTACTGGTATAAAGGCATATTATTGTTTAGGCCCGTCCAAAACTGGATTAGATATAGACCGTAAACCTTCTATTATTCTAGTAGGGGTAACTAATAACAATCATGATATTGGTATTGATACAAAACCTACTGGTTCTAATCCTAATGCTTCTTGGCCCCGTAATATCCCTGGGAAATTACCGAGTATAATTTATATTGACAAACCCAATGATTCAATACTTTATGATAACCCGAATAAAGCTCGCCAGCCAGAAGTTGCTTTAATCTATGAAGTTGGAGGTACTGATGGTGAAAATGTTAAAACCTTTGAACATTTTGCAGAAAAAGATTCAATAAAGTAACTTATTTATAATGTTCAAGCAGGCTATGAATTTTGCATAGCCTTTTCCTACCGACTATGAGCATCTACCAAATACTTTATTTATTCTTCCTATTCTCAAGTTTTGTTATTTGCTTATATGCCTACCCCTCTTTTGAGCAGAATAAAAGCCTGAAAGTTTTTCCGGTTCTACTTAGTCTTTCTGTAGTTACAGAGTTAATTGTGAATGTGCTGCGTTATGGTTGGGGATATGCTATTTCGGATTATCAGTTTATTTATCATTTGTATATTCCATTAGAATACGCCTTATTGGCATATTTCTTTTCCTTAAATATTAGTAAACAGGTTAAAAAATTTATTCTCCTGTCGATACCCTTGTTTATAGTATTTAGCTTGCTGCTTTCGTTTCACATTATTGAGTTAAAAGATTACCCAGGTTTAAATTTTAATTTATCAGGCGTTTTATTGATAAGCTGGAGTTTGATTACGCTTTTTACGATTCAGCCCAATGCCGAAATTTCTATTTTCAGGCTACCGATATTTTGGATTTGTTTGGGATTACTGATATTTCATGCAGGAATCTTTTCCTTTAATATTATTTATGACGATTTATTACAGCAAAATCATGATTTGGCCCAAAGTTTACATCGGCTGATAATTAAATGCTTAAACTACATCCTGTATATCTGTTTTTCAATAGCATTTCTGTGCTCGATTCAGAGAAAGAAATATTCATTAGCGTTATAACCGCTACCATTTTAATGGTTGTTTTAATGGTAGCGGTTATAATGGCTATATTAAAATACCAGGCCCGTTCTAAAAAACATTTACTTGAAGTGCGCGATTTAAAGAACATTTATCAACAAGAAATTTTAAAAGCCCAACTGGAAATGCAGGAGCAAACGTTCCGGACTATTTCCCAGGAAATCCACGACAATATTGGCCAGATTTTGTCGCTGATTCGTTTGAATATTAGTACCATTAAAGCCGAAGAAAACAGCCCCAGTGAACGCAAAATAATTACGAGTAAAGAACTCCTGGATAAAGCCATTGAAGATTTACGCGACTTATCGAAAAGATTAAACACCGAATATGTAAGTCAGCAAAGTTTAGCCGATTCGTTGCGGTTTCAGTTAAACCTGATTCAGAGAACCGAATTGTACGAAACGAACCTGGAAGTACACGGACCGGAAAGGCCTCTGGAGCCCGAGAAAAAGCTGATTGTCTTTAGAATTGCCCAGGAAGCCCTGAATAATATTATTAAACACGCCGGCGCCAAAAATATATCGGTATTGCTCATGTATTTGCCCGGCAAAATAATTTTAAGCATTAAAGACGATGGCCAGGGCTTTGATGTAGACTCGGTTTATAAACCCGATGAGCCGGTAAAAGGCATTGGCGCCAATAATATGTACTACCGAGCCAATTTAATTGGGGCCGAATTTAGCCTGCAAAGTAAACCCGGCGAGGGCTGCCTGGCCCAACTTATATTACCTACCCCCTAAACTTAACCTGTATGCTACCCACCGAAACCATTAAAGTTGCACTTGTAGACGATCATAAATTATTCCGGAAAGGAATGCTAGAGTTAATTAACGATTTTAATGGGTACACGGTGCTGTGGGAAGCCGAGAACGGGAAAGAATTTATTCAGAAATTATCGCCGCAAAACTTGCCCGAAGTAGTGTTGCTGGATATTAGCATGCCGGTAATGGATGGCTACGAAACGGCCCGGTGGCTAGAGCAACGTTATCCCGAAGTAAAAATATTAGCCCTTTCGATGCACAACGACGACGAATCTATTCTGAGAATGCTACAATCGGGGGTAAATGGTTATGTACTTAAAAACGCCGACCCCGCTGAATTAGAACAAGCCCTGAAAACTTTAATCCAGAAAGGCTCTTATTATACCAACCGGGTAACCGAAATATTAATTAAAGGGCTGCACCAGCCCAAACAACCCAAAGTAGAACTTACCGACCGGGAAAAGGCATTTCTAAAATTAGCCTGCACCGAATTGCCTTACAAATCTTTTGCGCCGCTTTTAGAAGTACACCCCCGCACCGTAGAAGCCATCCGGGAAACCTTGTTCCGGAAACTGGAAGTTGTTTCGCGCGTGGGTTTGGTTATTTACGCCATTAAACACAGCATCTTTAAGATTGAGTAATAAACTGCTTTCTATCTAAAGCCGATACTTTAAACAAATACTTGCTTTGAAAAACCAATTTGCTGGTTAAGCTTAGCTTTTAAGCTTATTGAGGGTATAGCAAATAGTTTTATTAGCCAGTGGTCGGCCCGCAGCGTTAGAAATATTACCTAAGCGTAACTCATACACATAGCCCGGTTTTAGTGAGGCCAGCTTCAGCGATACTTTTTTGCCATCGCTGGATAGCTTTATCTCCGTAACCGGAATTTCCTGCACATCGAATTGTTTGGAGCCATACTCGCGGTGATATTCGTAATGGTAATGCCGGAACTGGTAATTTTTAGGGTTGGTAGCGGTAGCCGGCGCAACGGGTTGGGTAAAGGTTAAATCAAAACCTTCGGGAGTTAGGTTCATGCTGTACACATCCATGGGTGGTGTGCCGGTATAAACAATTCGTTGGATACCCATATCGCCGGCCCAGCCGTGGGCATTCTGGCCCACCCACAAACTGCCATCGGGTGCAAAAGCCAGGCGGTTATTGCCCTTGCGTAAACCTTGTTCATCCAGAAAAGGCATACAAGCCCCTTGCAGCTCCCCGCCTACCCTCTCCAGCATTACCCGTACAATGCGGCCCTGGTTCATTTCGCCCACAAATATTTGCCCGCCAAAAGGCCCGAATTTACCACCAGTAATATCGCAAAGTGGTTGGGTAGGCGAGTTGGCAATAACACCCTGCGGAAATAATACGGCGCCGGGCGTACGCATTTTATCGAGTACGGGGTAAGGTAGCCGCGAAGGATTACCCCGGTTCCAATCTTTCTGCCAGATTAAACTAGCGGGATGACCGTAAAACTTGCCTTCCTGTACGTGGTGCAGCGGGCTGGTACCAATCCAGTCGCCTTGGTTATCGGTTACGAGCAAATTGCCTTCGGCATCAAAACCTAAACCGTTCGGCGACCGCAAACCGGAGGCGTATGGACGTAACTCGCCCTGGGGCGTAAGCTGCATAATCCAGCCCCGGTAAGGCACCACCGAAAACATTCCTTTTTTAGCACTGCCCAGCGTATCTAAAGTGCCACGTAACTCCTCCCGAATGCCACCACCCGATGAACTAGAGTTAAGGGCTATGTATAAATTACCGGCTTTATCTTTTACCGGTCCGTAATTAAACTCGTGGTAGTTGCCGGTTATGCCAAAAGCATCGGTTACATTTTCGTACAAATCGGCCTGGCCATCGCCGTCTGTATCTTTCAGGCGGGTAAGTTCCGGGCGTTGCATTACCAATATTTCCGAATTACTTACCACCAGTATGCCCAAGGGGTCGTGCAGGCCCTCGGCAAATAATTTCCAGGTTTTGGTAGTGGGGTTGTAAAACATTACTTCGCCGCGGGTAAAAGAAGCTACCAAACGGCCATCGGGCATAAATTCCAAAGCCCCCACCTCGCTGGTTAAACCCGGCGGCATGGCAATGGTCTCTACGCGGTAAGCTGGCTGCGGATCTGGTTGGTTAACCAAGCGAGCTCCGCTAAGCCCCAGCAATAGCATAAAAAAAATATTTATCAAAAAGAGCTTCATAGCTTAACGTCGTCTTTGCGGGTCATGGTAATAGTAAAGGCGCGAGCCTGGCGGGGCGTCAGCCGGAGCTTACCTTGCTCCCATTTTCCGGCCGAGGCCTGGTACGTAACACCATCTTCGGGATGAATATTAAACCAGATTTTTTGCTTAACCTTGGGCAAACGAAAACTGCGGATTAAACCGGAGCCATCGGGTTTAGGCTTTATTAATTCGTACACTTCGGTGCCGTTTAGGGTATACCGGAACTCCGGGTAGCGGTCAAGCAATTTATAGCCTTTATACTGCACCACCGGCACGGTTGCTTCTTTATCTAAAGTAATCGGGAAATCTGTTTTATCGCGAAAGAAAACCGTGCCTGTAATTTTTGCTTCTGCATCGCCTTTGCCTTTCCACAGATCGGAATTATCCAGGAAACCACCCGACCAGGCGTAGCGCAGGCGGCAAGTACCGGCATCCCAGGTATAAGCCAGCTCGTGGGGTAAACAAACCGCAATGGCGGCCGGGCTGGCATCTTTAATATAAACCCGGTAAAAATAAGGCGCTACAGTTGGGTAAGGGTGCCAAGGCTGGGGAATGGTTGGGGCGTGGCCCTTGTGGCCAGTAGCTTTAGCCGATGCAGTTGGTTGCTCTTTCCGGCGGGTAGGCGGAATATTTTCGTCGGTAGAAATGGGCGGCAGCTTAGCATCGGGGCTTACGTACATGGCACCGTACATAACAAAGCCGTGCCCGGGAAAAGTACAAACGTAGGGGTAAACACCAGGCGTTTGCGGGGCTTTAAAAGTTAAGGTTTGGGTTTGGTCGGGCACTACTACCGGTATGGCCCACAAAACCTGCTCCATTTTAGGCACATAATTTATCCGGGGGCCATCTTCGCCTAACTTTAAAGCGGCATTTACTACCTCCAGGCGGGTACCGGGTTTGGTAATAAGCAAATTGTGGCTCATATCGTCGGAGTTAGAAAAAACTATTTTAACGCGAGCCCCGGGCTTTACGCCAAACCGGACTACATTAAACTGCAACCCGATTAAAGCATCCATCCGGATGGTAACAACAGAATCGGGGGTGGTTTGCGCGTGGACTGGGGAACAAAACTGCAACGCGAGTAAAAATCCGGCAAATAGTATAAAAAACTTATTCGGTTGGTAAATACGCATGTAAGAAGCAAGACATTAAGAAAAGACCAATGTACTTAATTTTAAATTCTGCAAAAAGCCGAATAAAAATTCCGGCTTCTATCTGATACCTACCGATTACAAGAGCCACGTTTGCAGGTTACAAACGTGGCTCTTGCGGGTTACTAATGGCCAGAAATTAATTGCAATTTAGGTACTGGCCACTAAGATTAATAACCGGTATTCTGGGCCAATATACCCGGAGCCGACTGGTCGATTTGCCGTTGCGGAATAGGGAAATATTTTAAATTTACATTGGGCGTAAGCGGCACCGACAAAGAAGTTTTGGTAGTATTATTATAAGAACGTTCTTCGCGGGTAAGCACCGTCATGTAACGGCCCGTCCGGACTAAATCAAACCAACGCTCATTTTCGTAAGCCAGTTCTAGTTGCCGCTCCAGTAATAATTTATCAATAAACGCATCCCGGTTCGGAATATCTGCCAAGGTATAATTTTTAGAAGCATTGCCAAAAGCCCTTGCGCGGATTTTATTTATTTGATCCAAGGCTTGCTGCGGCTGGTTTAATTCGTACAGGGCCTCGGCATATAATAAAATAATATCGGCTAAGCGTAGTACCGGCAAATCTAAGCCCGAAGACCCATAAACGTGCGGAATGGCGTATTTACTCACAAACGGATACCAGATTAACGGATCGTTGGGTTTAGTTGGCGACCGCCACATTTCGGTTATTGTAGCTGCTTTGCGGGTATCGCCTTCTTCAAACTTTTTGTGCAGGCTCCACGAAGGCAAGGCTACTTCTGCGCCCCGATCTACAATGCCGGGGGCTCCACCGTTAGGAATAAATGCTGTGGATAAGCCCTGCCCATTGGTACCTTCTAAATATTTAACTACCAAAATCAACTCCTTGTTGTCTTCGGTAGAAAGTTTAAATAAATCGGCAAAGTTTGGCTGCAGCGCGTAGTTAAACTGGGTAATAGCCTGCTCTAAATAAGTTTTGGCATTGTTCCAGTCTTTCCGGTAAACGTATACTTTTCCCAGCAAGGCTACTGCCGCGCCTTTAGAGGCCCGGCCAGGCGTAATAGCATTTTGCAACGGCAACTTATCAACGGCATCTTTTAAATCTTCTACAATTAAATTGTAGATTTCTTCTTCAGTAGCCCGCTGTACTTGTTCTGCCTCGGCAATTGAGAGAATAGTGGTTACTTTGGGCACCCCGCCAAAAACACGCACCATATCAAAATAAAACAAAGCCCTCATAAATTTGGCTTCGCCGATAAATTGCTCTTTTTGGCCAGCTTTGTAATCGGTAGGCCGCTCAATATTGGCTAAAACCGAATTGGCCCGGAAAATACCGTTAAAATTTGCTTCCCAGTAGTTACCGGCCAAATCGTTGGTCGTGGTAGGGGCCAGCACATCCAGCTCCGGCGCCCCGGCAACCGAAGTATTGGCCGACAGGTACAGGTTATCGGTTGGTACTTCGAGCAGCAGGTAATCTGTTGGCTTACGGGTTTGCATACGATTGTAAATACCCAAAACCGCCTGATCTATATCTCTGGCCGATCTAAAAAAATTAGTAGTAGTTAGTACCGACTCCGGATTAGGCTCTAACAATTCATCGTGACAAGCACCCAGGGCCAGGGTCAGGCACAACAAGCCTTTTATATATATTTTATGCTTAAACATTTCTTTTTCCTTTAATCCTTAAAAACTTACATTTACACCCAAGGTAACTACCCGGTTAATGGGCTCCGAACCGCTGTTATAGCCAGGACGGCTGTTAATTCCCCCAATCTCGCCGGCGGTATAACCTTCGGGGTTATAGCCGTGGAAACTTTTATCGGTAATAACCAAAAGATTGCTGATAGAACTATACACGCGCAAATTGCTCATGCGCAGGCGTTCGGATATACTTTTGGGCAGGGTATAGCCCAGGTTTACATTCCGGATATTCAGGTAAGAAGCGTCCTCAATATACACATCCGAGATGCCCTGGAAGTTTAACTGGCTAAGGGCTGCGGCCGGCATTTTACCATCGCCGGGTTCTGCTTCTGACCACCACTGGTTTTCTACCAAAGACCGACGCAAGGCACCTAACACATTGCCCTGATAATATTGGTTCTCAAAATTATACACTTTAGCCCCCAAAGAAGCCTGCATGGTTATGCTCATATCAAAATTGCGCCAGGCAAAATCGTTAGACATACCCAAAAACATTTTTGGTTGAAAATTACCCAGAATTACCCGGTCTTTAGAATCTATTTTATTGTCGCCGTTAATATCGGCATATTTAGGGTTACCCGGTTTAGAGCCCGCCAATACTGCTGAATTACGAATTTCCTCTGCGTTTTGCAACACACCAATAGTGCGGTAACCGTAGTACGAGAACATCGGCTCACCTAAACGCAGCAGCCAGTTCATACCAAATGAATCGTTCACGGTTCGCTCCTGCACCCCACCCAAATCTACAACTTTGTTGTAATTGCGCGACAAGTTAAAAGAGGTAGACCAGTTAAATTCGCCGGTCAGGTTTTTCGTAGTTAGTTCTACTTCAAAGCCTTTGTTGTTTACTTCTCCAATATTTGAAGTAGCGCTAACAAAGCCGGTAATAGCCGGCACCGAAACGCCGTAAAGTAAGTCGGTAGTGGTTTTGTTGTAATAATCTACTACCAAGCTCAGGCGGTTTTTAAATAAGCCCAGTTCTACCCCAATATCATAACTATTGGTTTTTTCCCAACGTAAGCGGTTGTTTTCAAGGGTGGTCTGTGCCTGCCCTTTGGCCAACTGGTTGCCGGGAGCATAATTTACGCCTACAATTCTACCTAAGTAATCAAAATCGCCAATGTTAAAATTACCGGTAGTACCGTAGCTTGCCCGTAACTTTAATTCATTAACAGCCGGAATATTTTGCATAAAGTTTTCCTGCGATACGCGCCACCCCACAGAAGCAGAAGGGAAATACCCCCATTTATTATCAGGGGCAAACCGGGAGCTTCCATCGGCACGTAACGAAGCCGATAAGAGGTATTTTTCTTTAAAGCTGTAGTTTACCCGGCTAAAATAAGAAACCAGGCCCCAACTGGATTTGAAAGTATTAGTAGGTGTTGGGTTAATAATGGCATTGTTCAGGGTTTGAATAATATCGTTGTTAAAAGAACCGGATACCGCTTCCAGGGCAGTACTGCGGGACGTATTTTGCTGGTAAGAGGCACCTAGTAAACCGCCAAAGGTGTGCACTTCCCCAATCGTTTTGGTATAGTTCAGGGTGTTTTCGTTTATTAGGTTAATGCTGCGCGAATCGCTGGCGGTACCATTGGTAGCCCCACTGTTGGTTGCATAGCTAGACTGAAAATAATCCGAAGAGTTAATTACAATATTGGTTCCTACGGATGAGCGCAGGGTTAAGCCTTCTAATAAATTTAAGCTAACAAAAGCTTCGCCTATATTATTCAGGGTATTGGCATTGTTAAAGGTACCAAAAAGAATACCGTTGGGGTTGGCCTGACCGGTTACGTTTTGGCCCCAATAATCGCGGGCTTTCGGGTAAGTACCATCAGGGTTGCGCGGCGCCACAAACGGCGGGTATTTTACCAAGCTTACCATGTCGGTGGCGGCAGCGCGGCGTTTGGCGTACGAGGGATTAATCATTACCCCCATATTTATCACTTTGTTAACTTTTACATCTAAGTTGGCGCGTACACCATACGATTTATAAGAAGCAGTTTTAACGGCTCCTTCCTCGCCATTATAGGTACCCGATACATAATACCGTACATTTTCGGTACCGCCACTGGTAGCTACGTTGTACCGTTGCATAGGTGCGGTCCGGGTTACCTCGTCTTGCCAGATAGTTTGGGGATTATCGCGCAGCAATGGATTTACCTGGTACTGAGCCGGACGCCGCGCATCGCCCCAAACGGGTAAAGTAGGATCGCCACCCGCCCAGGCCAGTTCCCGGTTCTGATATTTAACTATGTAATTGTAATATTCTTCGCCGGTGAGCCAGTCGTCGTGCAGCATGGGCGTGGCCACGCCGTAGTAGGCATTAACTTCTAACTTTGGTTTACCGGCTTTTCCTTTTTTAGTGGTTACAATAATTACCCCACCGGCAGCCCGCGAACCATAAATAGCGGCCGAAGAAGCGTCTTTCAGTACCTCAATCGATTCTACATCGTTCATGTTAATCTGTCCCAGGCTACCACCCGGAAAACCATCGATTACGACCAAAGGATCGTTACCACCACTGATAGATCCCGCACCCCGTATCCGGATAACGGGTGCCGAGCCGGGTGTGCTCCGGGCCTGGGTAATATTTACCCCGGCTAAACGGCCTACCAAAGCAGTTTCGGGCCGGCCGGCGGGCACCTGATCCAATATTTTGTTTTCTATTTTAGATACGGCGGCCGTTACCGTGCTTTTTTTCATGGTGCCGTAACCCACTACCACTACCTCTTCCAGGGCTTTGGCATCGGTTTCTAAAGCAACATTAATATTACCTGATTGGCTAACTACTACTTCCTTTGAAGTAAAGCCAATAAAAGAAAATACTAAAGTTACCGAATTCTGGGCTACTTTTAACTCAAAAGAACCATCGGCTTGGGTAGCCGTACCCGTGTTGGTACCCTTAACCAGTACCGATACCCCGGGTAAAGGCTCACCCTTGGCATCCGTTACTTTTCCGGTAATCGCTAAATCAACGGCCATTTTTTGGGTATCCCGGCCAGAACTGGCAGGTGTTTGTTTAGCTTCTTCGGGGTTGGTAGCGCGGGTAATAAATACCTGGTTGCCCAGAACCGTATAGCTTAATTTTAATGGTTGCAACAGTTGGTCGAGCACCCGCGAAAGTCTTACGTTGCGGGCATCGAGGGTAACCGGAACATTTACCTGTACAAACTCCGGACTATAAGCAAACTTAATTCCGGCTTTATCTTCCAGTTGTTTAAAGGCCGTTAAAAGAGGGCTCTCTTTTAACGTAACGGTTACTTTGGTTTCTAAAAAGTTTTGGCTGCGGCCCGGTTTGGCCAAAGCATTACCGCTAAAAAGAATTACCACCAATAGCTGGGCTAAAGTAATCCTCAGTAGTGCCTTAAAGCGGGTTTGTTGATATAATTTTCTCATTAAATTGTTCTGTTTAGGTGATTTCAGCAGAATTTAAAATCCATAAATTTTTCTTGCGATTTTATCAGATAGTTGATCACTCATGGAGAGCGGTAAAACTATTTTGTAGCGCATGTTTGGGTGGGTTTTCATCTTAAGTTTAACTTTCTGTTTTTCTCATAAGCACATTTATGTTAGCATCCTTTACCATTAATAATTATATTATTTCCTTTTTGCGTAAACCTGGCTTCTACCAACCGGCACATGGCCGTTAATGCTTGTGGCAGCGGCAAACTGGTCAGGTCGGCAGTAAGTGTACATTTCTCTAAAGGCTTCTGTGTAATTTGTATTTGCACATTGTAAGTCCGGTTTAAAACCCGGATAACTTCGCCTAAAGGGGTATTTTTAAAGATTAATCTGCCTTCTATCCAGGCGGTATATAAGTGTGGGTCTACAGTAGTTAAACTTAGCTTACCGTTGTGCTTTGTATAATTTGCTTTTTGGTTAGGCCGGAGAATAACCGGCGCATTGGTCGGGGTGGCACCGGGCTGGCCAGAAGTTTGGTTTAGTTCTACTTTACCTTCTACCAGCGTTGTCTGAATGGTTTCTTCCTGGGGGTAAGCCTTAAGGTTAAAACTGGTCCCCAATACCTTAACCTGCAAACCCGCGGTATTTACCACAAAGGCTTTTTCTTTATTTTTTACTACTTTAAAAAAAGCTTCGCCCTGTAAATGTACCTGGCGCTGGGCCTGCCCGGCAAAGGTAACGGGGTAACGCAAAGAGCTGCCGGCATTTAAAATTACCTCCGTGCCATCGGCTAACAGAATGGTTGCCCGCTTACCCAAAGGAGTTTCATATTTTTTAAACGTAACGGGCGTATTTTGGTAGTTTGCTTTTAACAGCAGGTAATAGCCTAAACTCAGGGCTAATACTACCAACACCAAACTGGCCGCTAAACGCCGGGTACGGTTAAACCAACTAATTGGAACATTGGAAGCAGTTGGATAAAGAGGCAAAACCAAAGCATCTGTTTCTGGTTGCGCTGTTGTAATGGCGCTGTCAATTTTGTCCCAAACCTCTTTTTCGGCAGTTTCGGTTGGGTTAGCCGGTTGGTGCTTAACCAGCAATATTATTTGCCGGGCTTTTTCCAAATCGGCAGCTCTTTCCGGATGTCTGTTTCTCCAGGCAGTCCAGAATTGCTGGTGCGCCGGCGTAGGATTTAACACCCACTGAATGAAATAATCATTAGCGAGTAAATCCTCAAAATTTAAGTTACCCTGAGACATAGCCCGTTATTTGCCCTGTTTACACCTATAAGGAGCAAACCCATAAAATCTTAGTGATTTTGCTTAAAATTTATTTAAATTTAGTATTTAGGCAATAAAATAGAGCCAAACATAATAAATAAGCAATAAAAAACCAGATTTGTTATTAAATTTTAAGCTACTTTTAAAGAATGGAATTTTACAAGAAGGGTATAACCACAACTAATAATTAATGCCAGCTTGATTAGCTTACCAGGGTACCAGACTTTAGAAGCCCAGTAAAGAAAGGAAAATACACAAGTACGCATACTGCCCGAGTTTCTTTTTTAACTCTTCGGTTGCTTGCGAAAGTAACACGTAAGCCGAGTTGATATGCAAACCCATAATGGCAGAGACCTCGGGGTAACCCAGGTTTTCGTAAAACCGCAAAAATATTATTTCGCGTTGCCGTTTGGTTAAGCTGTTAATGGCCGCTAATAATTTTTCTTTTTGTTCGGTGCTTATTTGTTCCAGAATAAGGCTGGTTTCGTGCGGAGCCTGGAACTCAAACGACAGAAAACGGGCTTCATCGGTCGAAAGTTTTTCTTTACTAACAGCTGTAAGTTCATAAACCAGTTTGCGGCGCAATGAGGTAAATAAATACGGCCGGATAGCATCTGTTTCACCTAAGCCTTCCCGGTTTTTCCAGAGATCAATAAATAAATCCTGAATACAATCTTTTACCAGTTCTTCGCTCTTGCAAATTTTACGGCCGTAATTGTACAGGGCTGCAAAATGTTTTTGGTAAATAACCGATAAAGCCTGCCGCTCGCCATTCTTAAACGCCTGCCATAGCTGTAAATCATCGGAATAATTTCCGGAAACAGAAGTAAAAAATGGGCCTGCTTTACTGGTCAGACCAGTATCCATTGTCAATTCTGATGTTAGCAAGGGGGCAATGGCCATTACTTCTTAGGTTTAAACAGAAACGGCTACTTTTTAGCTTTCTGTTAGGTAATTGGTAAAAAGCAAGCTAAACTAAAATAAGCATTAAGAGAAACCCTAGCTGCCCGGAAACTTTTGTTTAAAGCTTAATAATAAGCAATATATTATTTTTATTTAAGGCAGACAAAAGGAAAATATTCGTTCTATTTTACTACCCTGGCCAAAAGCCATTAAGCTAGTGCACAAATCAGGTCTGGTGGGCAAAAGAATAGGTTTATAACTGGTTATAACTTAATTAAAATATTACAACAAAATTTTTACACCCCAAGTTAGGCCGGCTTACCCAAGCCTTATGCAAGCATATTTTAGAACAAATAGCTAGCACCTAAATGTAATAACTATGTTTGCCAGATATGTTACCCAATAGCTATGTTAGATAAGACCGCGGGCTTTAAATTCTAAATATTTGTTCAGGGTATTTACGGTTAGTTGGTCGGGCGGTGTTAAAATGGCCTGAATGCCGTGTCGGTTAAATTCTTTAACCAGTTGTCTTTTTTCGTAAGCAAATTTTTCGGCAATAGCTTTGGTATAAATATCTTCGGTGTTTTTAGCGGGCTCCTGTAAAAGCTGGCGGGTTTCGGTGTTTTCGAAAAATACAATTAAAAGCAAATGGTGCCGCGCCAACTGACGCAGGTAAGGTAATTGTCTTTGGGCGCCAGCCAACGTTTCGAAATTAGTAAACAAAATAATCAGGCTCCGCTGCTTTATTTTACTCCGGATGGTGGCAAACAACCGCTGAAAATCTGATTCTAAAAACCGGGTTTTCTGGTTATACAATACATCCAGGATTTTTTGCATTTGCATGCCCCGGCGCTCGGCTGGCAAAATAGTACCTATGGCATCAGAAAAGGTAATTACGCCGGCTTTGTCTTCTTTTTTAAGCGCTATATTGGCCAGTACCAGCGTGGCATTTATGGCGTAATCTAAAAGGCTGAGACCCTCAAAAGGCATTTGCATAACCCGGCCTTTGTCTATTACCAAATATACGGGCTGCGATTTTTCGGCCTGGTAGCTGTTTACCATTAAATCGCCTTTGCGGGCCGTAGCCCGCCAGTTTAAGGTGCGTTGGTCGTCGCCGGGTACGTAAGCCCGTATTTGCTCAAACTCGGCGCTATGCCCTACCTGCCGGATGCGTTTAACTCCCAGTTGCGCTAATTGGTTAGTAGCAGCCATTATTTCATACTGCCGCATCTGAATAAAAGAAGGGTATACCGGCACATTTTGATTTTGGGCAAACTGGTACCGCTTTTTCACAAAGCCAAACGGCCCGTAAACAAACACGTTAATAGCACCAAATACGTAAACACCCCGCGTTACCGGTCGCAGTTCGTACTGAATAATTTTGGTTTCGCCGGCGGGCACCGGCACCCGAAATAGATTATCACGCTTCTGAAACTGAAAGGGCAGCTCGTCGATAACTTCGGTATTTATTTTAAACGGATAGCGGTTTTCGAGGTAAATAAATATTGGATTCGGGCTGCCATTTGATAATTTTTCGGCCAGGTGCCGCTGGGCAAAAACGCCTTTCTGCCGGATAAAAATAACGGCCGCATCTAACAGCAACATGGCTGTAAATATTAAAAAAGCCATTTTAACCGCCAGCAAAATGGCCGGAAAGAAAAACGCGAGCACAAATAAAACGACCGCTCCCGCTACAACATAAAAGAAAAACCGCGAAAAGTATAAACTTCGGATAAACTGCACAGGGAATAAGTAGTACGTTTTAAGTGGTAAGTTTTAAGTATTAAGTTGTAAGTAATAAATGGCCAAATTGGTTACTTACAAAGAACTAAGCTTTTACTGTATAATTTAAGTTAATCAGATATGAGCTTATAATACCTTATTAAACCGAGATTGTGCTTCAAAATAAAAAAAACAATCAACCCGGCTGATCTAAAATAATCTTATCTGCTACCTGCCGGTTATATTCTTCTAAATGACCAGAAGTCCTTTTCTGTATATGAATTGGAGAACCATCATCTCAGAATTATTTCTAATTCATAATTTCTAATTCATAATTCTTACCGGGGTACTTCTATTTTCTGGATAATTTGCTTGATAACCTCATCGGGAGTGGTACCTTCCATTTCCTTTTCGGGGGTTAGCAATATCCGGTGTCGCAACACTGCCGGCGCCAGTTCCTGAATATCGGTGGGCGTTACAAAACCGCGGTTTCGGATGGCTGCCAAGGCTTTGGCACTGTTAAGCAAAGCCAGCGAAGCACGCGGCGAAGCGCCTAAATACAAAAATTTATTTGCCCGCGTTTGTACCACCAGTTGGGCAATATATTCCATTACGTTGGCATCTACGTGTACGCTTTTTACCTGCCGGCGCAGTTCGGTTATTTTAGCGGCGGTAAGCACCGGCTTTATATTTTCGAGTTCTTCGGCCAAAGATTTCTGGGTATGGTGCACCGCCAGAATGGCAATTTCTTCGGCCAGGCTAGGGTATTCTACTAATATTTTAAACATAAACCGGTCGAGCTGAGCTTCGGGTAGCCGGTAGGTTCCCTCCTGCTCAATTGGGTTTTGCGTAGCCAATACCACAAAAGGCGCTTCTAGCGGGTAAACCTTGCCGTCGTGGGTAATATGCTGCTCTTCCATTACCTCAAACAACAACGACTGGGTTTTGGCCGGGGCGCGGTTTATTTCGTCGATTAAAACAATATTAGAGAAAATAGGGCCGGGTTTAAACTCAAAAGTGGCCGAACCAGGATGAAACACCGAAGTACCCAACACATCGGAAGGCATTAAGTCGGGCGTAAACTGGATGCGGCTAAACCCAACGGCTACTGTACGGGCTATCAATTTAGCGGTTAAGGTTTTGGCAATTCCCGGCACGCCTTCTATTAACACGTGGCCATCGGCGAGTAAAGCAACCAGCAATAAATCAATCAGTGGCTCCTGCCCCACAATAACTTTATGCAGTTCGGCTTTAATTTCCGTTACCGCCGCTTGCAATTCCGAAAAATCGGTTTGGGTATTCAGGCCCAATATTGTTTCTTCCATGTTATACGATTGGCACTAGGCATGGGCCTGCGCGTAAAAATTTTCGAGGTTTGTATTTAAATCCCACAGTTGGGCTTCGGTAATACTGCTGCTGGCTTTTACCGTTTGGATAGACGTAAATAATTCTATTACCTGGGTTAAGGCCATGCCCGATTTAGCCGCTACTCTTTCTTCCAGTTCGCGGTCTATTTGGGTGGGCGTGGCTTCGTGGTAATGCAAACGCAGGTACTCCCAAAAGTAGTTTATCTTTTTATCGGCAATAATTAAATGGCTTTTGTAGTTGAAGTACAAGTTACCCACCACCTGCACAAACTCTAAGGTAGTATTTTTCGGTTTTTCGAGTACCGGAATAATGCGCTGCGTACGTTTACTCTCGAAAAGTAAAAACACCAGCAAGCCCGCTAAAGTAAGATAATAAGCCCACCGCAGGGGTTCATGCGCCATTAAAACCCGGAAAACCGAATCGTCCTGGGCGCGGCCTTGTTTCTGGTATTCGTCCCAGAAAACAGTTTGAACCGGCAAATGCGACAAGGCCAAAGCCGCGTAATTGGCCCCGCCGTTGGAAATAACGTGGTAATTGCTAAAAGCCAGCGGCACGGTATTTAAATAAAAATTACCCGCTCCAAACGGTATCCGCACAAAATTAGGCTCACCGGTGGCTGTTTTACCCAGTATGGTTACGTTGCCCGTGGGTAAACTATCCAAATAGAAAGTAACATTTTGCCGGGCGTAGCGGGCTAGTTTTTTCCTTTTTAAAGCCGGATGGGTAAAAACCAGCGCCACAGAATCGGTGGTTGGTTTCCGGGTTATATTCGTATCGAAATGCAAAGTATCCTGGAGGGCATCGGCAAACAGGTGGGCACTGATAAATACATTATTTCCAAAGTTTACATATTCCAGCAGGGCCGTTAAATCCAAAGAATCAAGTTCAAACTTTTTATTGATGAACAGGTAATTACTGGCTTCTACTTCATCGGGCTCCTCTATAGAATTTGCGATGGGCTGCCGCACCGGAATAATATCGGCCTGGTTAAAAATACCCGGCAGCAACTCATATAAAACGTAGGTACCGTAAGGAATTTTATCTTTGTTGGCAAAGGTTTGGTCCCAGTTAATGGGCTGCGGGCGGTTATATTCTACAAAAACCAGAAAGCCGAACAACAGACCCAGCAGTATTAAATATTTGCGGTACCCGTTCATGGCCGTACGTTTATAGTGTGGTGTAAACCTTGTAAGGTTGCCCGGATATTTTTAAAATCAGACTCGGGTAAGTTAGCGCCGCCGTACCATACATATTCAAAAAGTTGGGTTATTTGCCCAAAGGCGTGCCGGATGTGCGGGGCTTTAATTTCGGACAAGTAGCTCTGGTTGGTTTTAGCGGGACTCCAGGAGATTAAATCTTTATCGCTGAGGCTTTTTAAAATACTTAAATAATGCAACCGTACAGCACGTCGGTAATCGCCCTGGTTTTCAGCTTCGGCTATTAACGCATTAAAATTTATTTCATGAATATTTTCGGCATGCAGGGTGTACGGCAAGGGCACCGTGGCGGCTTGCCGACCAAAAAGTTTAATTAAATCTACGCGTAAAACTTGCAACACAGCGTATACACCAATGGCCATGGCCATAACGTAAAACACGTATTTCCCGAAACCATTGTAAGCCTTGGCACTGGTAACCCGGCTTAACAATTGCCTTATTTTAAACCAGAATCTTTGCCAGAAGGTACGCCCGGGCCGCACATCCTGGGCATATTTAAATTCACGGGCTGTACGTAAATCTTTTAACTTCTGGTAGTCGGGGTAGCGAATGTGCAATTTTTCGGTGGGAGTATCAAGGGGTTTAACCTGGGCCAGAGCAACATTATGCGGCTCGGCCAACGCCAATACAAAAAAGCTAAAAAGCGCCCACCACAGATACTTTAACCTTTTACGCATCCTGGTCATCGGCCACTACGCTTTCCGGGTTTTGCCCGATTAAATTAACTTTCTCCATCAGGCCAACACCATCTTTAATTTCGACAAGGTGAAAATATTGAAAAGCAATGGCGGTAATGGTAATAACGTAAAACAAGATGCTGGCTACCGTAGCAAACGTATTTACCGCCACAATTACCAGGCTGTTATCGGCCAGTGGCAACTTAAAAGCCGTGAATATTTTAAGTAAAAAAGCCGGTAGGTAAGCGATTAAACTAACCATTAGCTGTATCAGGCCCGCCATTAAAAGCAAGCCAAACGTAGCCCACCAATTATCTTTAATCAAATACAAAGACCGCTCTACGGCTTCAATTAAACCTAAATCTTCGCGCAGCATTATTAGTATAAACATAGATAAGGCTACTGATAAATAAATACCCGGAATAAACAACAATACGTAACCCAGCACACACAAAAGCAACACCCCTACCGACGCATAAAAAGTGTTCAGGAAATTACTTTTTATCATTTCCCAAACGGCTTTTATTTCTACCTGTCCCCGGTTATCCATGTAAATAACCAGGTAAGCATACACCGTAAGGCTGATTAAGATAAAACAGAGATAAATAAAGAACAGGCTGATAAGGTAATTAAGCGAGGTAATATTCTGAAAAAAACCGTATTCGCCCCAGGGCCGGTAATACAGTTGCCCGGAAGCTGCTAACCTTAAACGGCTTTCGTAAATTCCGTTAAAAATGCCGGCCAGTAAAGCAAAAGGCACCACAAAGTACAATAAGCAAAGAAAAAGCTTTTTAAAATTCTGACGGATAAAACCAAAAGTAACATTTAGTTTTTGGCTAAAATTACGCTCTTCCCGGAAATTTATTAATTCGTTAGTGGGCATCCGACTTGCTGGCATTCTGCTGGTAAGGGTAATATATAAAATAATAAAGAATAAATAAAGCCGACAGCCCAATTATAGAAATACTTAGCGCCAGCGGCATTTGGGTATGGCGGGTAACAAAGCTTTCTAAAAAACCGGCCGTAATAAATATGGGCACCAACCCCAATACCATTTTTAAACCTTGTCGGGCACCGCGCTGAAAAGACGCCAGGCGCGAATAGGTTTTTGGAAACAAAAAGCTGTTGCCCATTACAAAACCAGCTCCGCCCGCAATAATAATGGCCGAAATTTCGAGGGTACCATGAATCCAGACGGAAAGGACCGAAGTTAAAAGCAGACCCTGTTTATAGAAGAAAAATTGAAAAGCGCCCAGCATAATGCCGTTTTGGAGTAAAATCCAGAAGGTACCCACCGAGAACAAAATGCCCGCCACAAAAGCCAGGAACGAAACTCTAATATTATTGGTAGTAATGGTCAGAAACATTTCGGCTTCGCCGGCTTGTTTGTAAACCGCCATGGGATCGCCGTTCCGGATGTTAGCCAGCGTTTTGTTTACGTACGCATCGCCCAAAATTAAACGCACAAACGTATCGTCGTAAGCGGCCGAAACTGCCCCGATAAAACAGGCGGCACTAAAAGCGAATCCTATCCGGTGCCACCCATGCCCGATGCGCGGCCGCAGGATCTGGGGGGCATCGCGGTGCCAATGAAGCTG
>NZ_JBMQUD010000116.1:0-17262 GCF_057359045.1 Adhaeribacter sp. | reverse complement strand
GGTAATTACCGGCATTATAGATATGATAATTGGTTAATCAAATATTTAGTTTAAAGCAGAAAAGCCCGTATATACGGGCTTTTCTGCTTTAAACTAAATATTTGATTAACCAATTATCATATCTATAATGCCGGTAATTACCGATAATATTAAACTAAATATTAAGGCCCATATAAAACCATTTACGGCAAAACCACCTAAGAAATAATCGGCCAGTAAAATTATAAGTGCGTTGATTACGAGTAAAAATAAACCCAAGGTAAGTACAGTAACCGGAATGGTTAATACCACCAGAATAGGACGCACAATGGCATTTAATATGGCAAGCACCAAGGCTAATAAAAGAGCATCGGATAATCCATCGATAGATACTCCGGGTAAAATATAAGCTGTAATGGCTGCCGCTACCGCGGTAACGAGTAGTTTTATAATAAATCCCATAGCTTTGTTTTTAATATTTTATTGATTTTTAATTACATATATTTAAGATAAACTATACGCAAACCATAAAAAGGCGGCTATGCTTCTGTAGGATTATAACCAGCCGCTACTAATTTATTTTGAGAAACGGCCATCCAATTACATAATTTAAACAAAAGGCGGGCCCCTACGTTACCGTTCCAGTCAGTAGTACCGGGTGCCACTTCGCATAAATCAAAACCAATAATTTGCCGCCCCGACCGCACCAGCGCTTTTATTAAATAAATGGCTTCTTCTAACTCTAAGCCACCGGCCACCGGGGTACCGGTACCCGGGCATAATTTAGGGTCCAGGCCATCGATATCAAAACTTATGTAAACTTTTTGCGGTAATTGCGCAATAATTTTGCGGCATTGTTTTTTCCAGGTATCGCCTTCGTACAAACCTTCTTTTAACAAGGCATCATAAAACGTAATTACACGGCCATTAGACGAACTGACCAATTCGGCTTCGGATTGGGCCATATCCCGGATTCCTACTTGTACCAGCTTTTTTACAGATTTTAATTTTAACGCATTGTACATGATAGAAGCATGCGAATGCGTAAAGCCTTCGTAAGCCTCGCGTAAATCGGCGTGGGCATCGAACTGCAAAATGCCAAATTCTTCGTGTTGCGCTGCTAAGGCATGGAGTAATCCCAACGGCGAACTGTGGTCGCCGCCAACTACACCCACCATTTTACCTTGTTGCAAGTAGCTGGTAGCCTTGTCTTTTAGCCAGTTTAATAGTTCTGCCGATTGGGCATTAATCTGGTCGGTTACGGCATGTATGGTTTCGGGGGTTAGGTCTTCGCCGCCGCCTTCTAAGTATTTAATGTATGGCGTTGCTTTTTGCCTTAAAGTAGTACTTGCTACCAGCCACTCTTCCGAAATATCTTCCATGGCAATGCCCAAGTGCCAAACATTTTCAATGGCCGGATCAAATAAATCGATTTGGTAAGAAGCTTCTTTAATGGCTTGCGGACCAAGTGCCGTACCTGCGTTGTACGATACCGTTACTTCCCAAGGCACCGGAATTAAGATTACTTCGGCCTCCTGGGGAGTAAACGGTAAACTATAAATACCCGCCGAAACATTGCCGACCGCGCTCGGGTCAAATTCCTGGATTTTTCTTTTTTTGCTTTCCGCAAAATCAAAGGAGTCAGTCATTGTGGGAAATTTAGGGCAAGCGACCCCGGTAAATAGTTAAACCAAAGAATCGCCGCAGTTAAATAAAGCTATAAATATAGGTTAAAATTAATATTAAGAATATTCTTCTACTTAATTAACACAGCGCATCTAAAACTTGATTAAACGGCATTTGTAAATTGTAGTTATTAGTAAGCAGAAAATAAAAGAGAGGCAAATTGCCGGGCAGAAACCACCCTTATAAAGAAGCTATCTTGGGTTAAAGATTTCGGGCAGGACAAACAATAAGATTATCTAACCCCAGTAGCATATTATTTAGAGACACACCAAGGCAAACCGTTATAATAACGCTTATAGCCTAAAAGAGATAATGATTAAAATGCGCTTAAGTACTAAAGCTTAACTAACTGGCTTGTAGGTTAATTATTTAACTCATAAAAATTGTACGACCTAATAATTTCTAAGATTTTGCTGATAGTAGCCGTATCGAAAAAGAGAAACAAAGGCAATTCTACCATTTCTTCGAAATTGGTGAAATGGGTAACTACTGTAAAAACAATAGGCTGAAAAAATGGATTGTTCGAAAAAATATGGTCTAATGAGCCCGGCAGCGAGCCTTTGGCGGGGTGCGAAGGCGGCGATCCGTAAATATTGGCCTTTAAAATATTAGCGAGCTGGGTTACAAAGGCACCCGTAATAATATTACTTATTTCCAGCAGCAAAGATTCCTGCATTACATTTAACTCCGGCTCAAACGGCGGCGACATGTTTAAGCAAACTTCCGAAAGCTTTTGAATGTGCTTAACGGAAAAAATCATGAGGGTGGTCCCGTTAAAATCGCCTTTGATATCGGACTGAAAGATTTCGTGGGTTATTTCAAAACGGGCCAAAGTTTGCATTACTTCGTCGGCAGTTATGAGTTCCATGCTGGGCACCCGTAACAAGACCCGGTCGCGGGAAATAGAGGCAAATGAATCGGCGGCCCGAGCCAGCCCGATATTCAAAATCTCTTTAATTATGTCTTTTTCCAGTTCGCTTATCTGCAGTTCCATGTACAACTATTTAAGGTAGAAAAAAAGCCTCTACACCATAAATCATTTTTTATTCAGAAAATACCGGGTTAAAGCCGGCACATCAAATACCAGACAAACCTTACCGGTGCCCAATAACGTTACGCCGCCGTATATTTCAATGGTATCAACGGGCCTGTTTAATGGCTTGATAACAATATCCTGTTGCCGGTACAATCTATCTACTATTAACCCTAGTTTCCGGTTGTTGTAAGTAACAATAATAATATTTTGTACTATTCCTTTTAAGCGGGCTTTGCTACCCAGTTCCATCCGGCTTTCATCTGCCGATAAAAATTCGGCCAGGTAAATAACACTGATGGTTTCGTTTTTAATATCCGCTACCAATAAGCCCCCGATCTCGTGGATCTCATCTTTGTCAATGGCCACCACCGAGTCGGTATGCATGAGCGGAATGGCATAAAAATTTTCGTCTACTTCAAAAAGCAAGGCCCCTTTAACCGCAATGGAGGTGGGCAGGTGCAATATAAAAGTAGTGCCTTTTCCTTTTTCGGAATTTACACGTATGCGTCCGCCAATGGTATCGATGGCATTTTTTACCACATCCAGCCCTACGCCCCGGCCCGATACCTCGGTAATTTGTTTGGCTAGCGAAAAGCCGGGCTCAAATATGTACGACAAAGCTTCTGTGTCGCGCAATTCCCTGGCTGCATCGGCAGTTAAAAAACCTTTTTGCACAATTCCCCGGCGCACATCATTCAGGTCAATGCCTTTGCCGTCGTCGCTTAGCCTAATCTGCACCATGTCGCGGTCGCTTTGCGCCGATAGACTTACATTACCGGCCCGCGGTTTTCCGGCCGCCTCCCGTACATCGGCGGCCTCAATACCATGCGAAATAGCGTTACGCATAATGTGCAGCAACGAATCGGTGATAATCTGTAAAATATTGCGGTCAATCTGAATGTCCTGTCCGCTAATATCCAGGTGAATTTCCTTTTTTTCGGCCACGGCAATATCGCGGACAATGCGGGGAAATTTATTAAACAAAGAACCAATGGTTACCAGCCGCGCATCCATAACGCTAAACTGCAAATCTTCGGTTAGCCGGTATAAGTGCGAACTTACGGCACTTAAATCGGGGTGGTTTAGTTCTTTGCTAATTGAAATAATGCGGTCCCGGTCAATAATCAGCTCGCCCACCAGGTTTAGCATGTGATCCAGCTTTTTAATTTGGATATAAATCAAATCCGAAAGCTGAATATTTTTTGCATTCAGGTACCGCGTGCCTTTAGCCAGTTCGGTACCTTTTTGGGTCGGGCTCTTTTCGCCGGTAGCGCGCTGGACAATTACATCCAGGTTACGCATAATGTCTTCGTCGGGTACCTGCAGTTCGGCCTGATCTACATTAGAGATCATTTCGCCCAACATATCAATGCCGTCGAACAATACGGTTACCGCTTCATCGGCAAACGCCATTTCGTGGTTCCGGATTAAATCAAACGCCGCCTCCAGTTTATGCGATACCTCCGAAATCTGGATGTACCCAATGGCTTTGGCATTGGCTTTTAAATTATGAAGCAAGCGAAATATTTCGGCCAAAAGCACATCACTTTCCGGGTTCTTTTCCAGATCGCTGATGTGCCGGTTTAAAGCATCGTAATACTCCAGTGCCTCGGCAATAAATATTTCTTTATACTCTTGTTCTCTCGACTTCATTCTGGTTTTGCGGAAAGCCCGTTAAGCCTTTTTGCAGGCAAACCGCGGGGGGTATTCTGGTAAATAATAAATTGATAGTAGTTGTATTACAAAGCGGCCGTAAGGCCAGGTACATGTACCCAACCGAATATTTAAAAAGTAAAAATGCCTAGCGGTAAAAAGTAACCAGAACTTAATAAAAGCAGGTATTTTAAAGATTAAATATCAGCGCCATGCCTGATAACCAGCAACATAGCTTCCGGCCTGTTTTGCGGTTATAATTTAGTAAACGGAAATTATTCCAGTGCTTTACCTACCACTTCAAGCACTTTGTCTTCGGAAAATGGTTTTACAATGTAAGCCAAAGCGCCGTTTTCAATGGCTTCGCTTACAATTACTTCCTGCCCAACCGCGCTAACAATAATAATTTTCATGTCGGGTTGGTCTTTCTTAATTCCTTTTAAAACATCCAGGCCGGTATTATCGGGTAAAATTACGTCCAGGGTAACTAAATCCGGATTGGTTTCTTTGGCCATTTGCAGCGCGGTCTGGCCGTTAGGCGCTTCTCCTACTACCTCGTAACCGGCATCGGTTAACATGTTTTTGAGCATGGTACGCATGTAAAAGGAATCATCAACAATTAATATTCTTTTTTTCATAGAAGTCAATAATATTAAAAATACATTCGCCTAACTGTATGGTCAGGTTTTTAGTTGTTGCAGCTCGTCGCTGGTAAGAATACGTAAAATGTCTAAAACAATAATTAAGCGGCCGTTTATTTTACCAATGCCTTCAATAAAGTTTTCGTTTATATTCATATCCTGAATAAAAGACGGAGTTTTATCGATTTGGGAAACCGGTATGGTTAGTGATTGCGGCACTTCTTTTACAATTAAGCCAATCGTAAAATCGCCGGTATCTAAAACCAGGGTATAGGTATTTTTATAGGCTTCCTTTTCTTTACGGACTGCAGAAATTTTAAAACGCTCTTCCAGGTCCATAATTGCAATAATATCGCCCCGGATATTGGCCACGCCTTTAATAAAAGATGGCGTTTTGGGCATGCGGGTAATTTCGGGTGTTAAAGTAACCTCTTTTACCTGCTCTATCCTTATGGCGTATTCTTCTTCGCCCAGCACAAAAACAATTAAGTGTACGCTGGGCTCAATCTTCAGGTCGCGTTTATTCCTAATCTCCTCCTGCTCCATTATTATTTACCTTTTGGGGTAGCTTTGCGGGTTACCGGCTTTTTGGGTTCTTCGGCCGGTACAGAAGGGTTTTCTTTACCAGGCTCGTTTTTTATCCGACCCATATTCCGGGAATTTTCCGGAGCGGCCAAATAGTTTTGGTAATCTGATAAACGGTTGTAAGAATCCTGGTACCGGGCATTGTTGTAGCCGGGGTTATTATCGCGGGTATTTACCGGGAAACCCATACGGCGCATAGGCCGGCCGTGCGGAATATACGTGCCATTTATCAGTTTAAACGCCGATATAGCCACTTGCAAATCTTCGGCAATATCGTTCAGTTGCTGACTAGAAGCGGTGAGTTCCTGCATAGAACCCGATAATTGCTTGGCGGTACCCGCCACTTGCTGGGTACTGTTGGCCGTTTGTTCGGCAATGGCTACTACTTCTTCTACGTACTTAACAACATCCGAAATAGACGCTTTCTGTACTTCGGTAGCCGTTAAAATATCTTGTGAGGTGCGTAGCGTTTCGCCGCTGGAAGTGGCAATATTTTTAAAGGCTCCGGATGCTTCGAAAGTGGCATTTTTACCTTTTGATACCCGGCCCTCCATGGTAGAAATAGCCGCAGCGGCCGATGAGGTGTCTTTTTTAACATCTTCTACCAGTGTGGCAATTTCGCTGGCCGATTTCCGGGAGCCTTCGGCCAGTTTCCGGATTTCTTCGGCTACTACTGCAAAACCACGACCGGCTTCACCGGCACGAGCCGCTTCAATGGCCGCATTTAAGGCCAGCAAGTTGGTTTGAGCCGCAATATCGGTTATTACGCCTAACGATTTTGAGATTTCCTGCGAACGGGTACTTAATACCTCGATGGTTTTGGCCGTTAAAGCTGCCGCCGTCGAAATTTCTTCCATGTTCTTTACCACTTCGGCCACTGTTTTTAAACCCAGTTGCGAAGTTTCTTCCCCCATAATCGCCGATTTGTTCACCACGTCAGCTTTGTTACCAGTTTCTTTGGTTGCCTTCATGATTTCTTCAATCAGCTTAAAGGCCTGATCGGTTTTTAAGGCCTGGTTCTGGGCCCCTTCTGCCATCTGCTGCATCGAAATAGCCACATCTACCGTTACCCGGCTCATTTCCAAACCTTTGGCGGCCATTTCTTCCGAAGAGCTCCCCACTACCAAAGAGCTGTCGTTTATTTCGCCGAGTAAGGAATTTAAGTTATCCACGGCTAAGTTAAGCGCATTGGCCATGGCCAGAATATCGCCAGCCGTATGAATTTCAACTTTTTGGGTGAGATCTCCTTCCGAAATAGCCCGTACAATCCGGGATACTTCCAATACCGGCGATACAATTGATTCTAACAAGTCGTTGAGGGTATCTACCAATTCTTTCCAGGAACCGCTTACACCATTTACGGTGGCCCTTTCGGTTAATTTGCCTTCTACCCCGGCTACCCGGGCTACCCGGCTAACCTCTCCAGCCAACCGGTTCAAGTCGTCCACCATGTTGTTAATGGTTTCGGCCAGTTCGGCCATTTCGCCTTTGGTTTCTAAGGTAAGTTTTTGGGTAAGGTCGCCTTTAGATACTGCAGTAACTACTTTTACAATACCCCGTACCTGCATGGTTAAGTTAGAGGCCATCCGGTTTACGTTATCGGTTAAGTCTTTCCAAACACCCGCTACGTTTGGTACGCCCGCCTGGCCGCCCAATTTACCTTCGGAGCCTACTTCCTGCGCTACCCGCGTTACTTCACCGGCAAATATATTCAGGGAATCCACCATCTGGTTCATGATGTTTTTGAGTTCCAGAAT
Organism: Adhaeribacter sp.; assembly: GCF_057359045.1. Taxonomy (NCBI): domain Bacteria; kingdom Pseudomonadati; phylum Bacteroidota; class Cytophagia; order Cytophagales; family Hymenobacteraceae; genus Adhaeribacter; species Adhaeribacter sp. Next base: position 9,925 of record NZ_JBMQUD010000116.1, on the reverse strand, counting down.
TTCGCCTTTCACATCCACGGTCATTTTCTGGCTTAAGTCGCCGCGGGCAACCGCCGTAGCTACATTGGCAATATCCCGCACTTGGAGCGTCAGGTTACTGGCCATGGTATTTACGTTGTCGGTCAGGTCTTTCCAGATACCCCGTACTTTGGGCACGTTGGCCTGGCCGCCCAGTTTACCTTCCGAGCCTACTTCGCGGGCAACCCGCGTTACTTCGTCGGAGAATATATTTAAAGAGTCCACCATTTGGTTGATGTTCTCTTTTAATTGCAATAATTCGCCGCGTACATCTACGGTAATTTTCTGGCTTAAGTCGCCGCGGGCTACAGCAGTAGAAACGTTGGCAATATCGCGTACCTGGCTGGTTAAGTTGCCGGCCATCAGGTTAACGTTATCGGTTAAGTTTTTCCAAACCCCCGCTACGTTCGGCACGTTCGCCTGTCCGCCCAGTTTACCTTCGGTACCTACCTCACCGGCTACCCGCGTTACCTCATCGGCAAAAATATTTAGCGAGTCGACCATCTGGTTCAGAATATTTTTCAGCTCCAGAATTTCGCCTTTTACATTTACGGTCATTTTCTGGCTTAAGTCGCCTTTGGCTACGGCGGTAGCTACGTTGGCAATATCGCGCACCTGGCTGGTTAAGTTACCAGCCATCGAGTTTACGTTATCGGTTAGGTTTTTCCAAACCCCGGCTACATTCGGCACCGCCGCCTGACCACCCAAAATACCTTCGGAGCCTACTTCCTGCGCTACCCGCGTTACCTCACCGGCAAATATATTTAGCGAATCCACCATCTGGTTGATGTTCTCTTTTAGTTCCAGGAACTCGCCTTTTACATCAACCGTAACTTTCTGGGTTAAGTCGCCTTTGGCTACGGCGGTAGATACGTTGGCAATATCGCGTACCTGGCTGGTTAAGTTACCCGCCATGGAGTTTACGTTATCAGTTAGTTCTTTCCAAACCCCGGCTACGTTCGGTACTTTGGCCTGGCCGCCCAGTTTACCTTCGGAGCCTACTTCCTGCGCTACCCGGGTTACCTCACCGGCAAATACGTTCAGGGAGTCTACCATCTGGTTCAGAATATTTTTGAGTTCCAGAATTTCGCCTTTTACATTTACGGTCATTTTCTGGCTCAAATCGCCTTTGGCTACGGCAGTAGCTACATTGGCAATATCGCGTACCTGGCTGGTTAAGTTACCCGCCATATAGTTTACGTTATCGGTCAGGTTTTTCCAAACCCCGGCTACGTTCGGCACTTTGGCTTGTCCGCCCAGAATTCCTTCTGCTCCTACCTCTAAGGCTACCCGGGCAACCTCACCGGCAAATATATTCAGCGAGTCCACCATTTGGTTGATGCTTTCCTTTAGTTGGAGGAGTTCGCCTTTTACATCAACCGTAATTTTCTGACTCAGATCGCCTTTGGCTACGGCAGTAGCAACGTTAGCAATATCACGTACCTGGCTAGTCAGGTTACCCGCCATCAGATTTACGTTATCGGTTAAGTCTTTCCAAACGCCGGCTACGTTCGGCACGTTCGCCTGGCCGCCCAGTTTACCTTCGGTTCCTACTTCACCGGCTACCCGCGTTACCTCATCGGCAAAAATATTTAACGAGTCGACCATCTGGTTCAGAATATTTTTCAGCTCCAGCATTTCGCCCTGCACATCTACCGTAATCTTCTGGCGTAAATCGCCTTTGGCTACGGCAGTAGCTACATTGGCAATATCGCGCACCTGGCTGGTTAAGTTACCCGCCATCGAGTTTACGTTATCGGTTAATTCTTTCCAAACCCCCGCTACTTTGGGCACATTGGCCTGGCCGCCCAGTTTGCCTTCGGTACCTACTTCTTTAGCCACCCGCGTTACCTCATCGGCAAACACGTTTAGGGAATCTACCATTTGGTTGATGTTCTCCTTTAACTCCAGCAATTCGCCTTTTACATTTACGGTAATTTTCTGGCGCAAATCGCCTTTGGCAACCGCCGTAGATACGTTGGCAATATCGCGTACCTGGCTGGTAAGGTTACTGGCCATGGTATTTACATTGTCGGTCAGTTCTTTCCAGGTACCTCCCACATTGGGCACACGGGCCTGGCCGCCCAGTTTACCTTCGGTACCTACCTCCCGCGCAACCCGCGTTACCTCGGCACCAAATATATTTAAAGAGTCCACCATTTGGTTGATGTTCTCTTTTAGTTGCAATAATTCGCCGCGCACATCTACGGTAATTTTCTGGCTTAAGTCGCCGCGGGCTACGGCAGTAGCTACATTGGCAATATCGCGCACCTGGCTGGTTAAGTTACCCGCCATCGAGTTTACATTGTCGGTTAAGTCTTTCCAAACCCCGGCTACGTTCGGCACGTTGGCTTGGCCGCCCAATTTACCTTCGGTACCTACTTCCAAAGCAACCCGTGTTACCTCATTCGCAAAAATATTCAGGTTATCAATGGTGCGGTTAATGGTTTCGGCCATTACTTTAAAATCGCCGGAAACCGGAATCTGGAAGCTTTCGTCGAGGTTGCCGCGTGAAATATTCTTAAGTACTTTGCCTACCTCCAAAACCGGTACCGCAATCGAATCTACCAGACCGTTGATGTTGTTGATCATGTCTTTCCAGAAACCGGAAGCGTTTTCGGCGGAAGCCCGTGCTTTAAGGTTACCTTCTACACCAGCTACTTTTGAAATCCGGGAAACTTCGCCGCCTACTCCGCCAATCATTTCCACCATGGAGTTGTATGCTTCGGCGATGTCGGCAAAAATATCGTTGTTCTGTTTTGTTAACCGAACCGAAATATCTCCTTTTTTAAAAGCATCTAGCGCAAATAAAACCCGGTTTAACTGTTCGTTCATGTACTGGGGGTCCGTACTGGCTACCCCATTTCCCGAAATATGTTCAACGGGTACGGGTGCACCATTCGCAGATACCAAAATATTATCGCTTGCCTCTTCTGCTGTTACTGATTCGCTAACGGTAGCGCCCGCCGGCTGGGCTTTTGCCCGGGTGCCGTTTTTCCGGGCTGCTGGCCGGGGAGCGGCTGCTGGTTCTGCCGGAGCCGGAGTAGTTTCCGGAGCAGGCCCAGCCGAATTTTCCGGATTAACCGGTGCTTCGGTATTTTCTGGTTTCGAAATCAGTTTATCTTTACTCAACCTCATGTTTTTTCCTAAAGCCATACGCTTAGCACTATAATATTTATTCTTAGGAGGAAATTACAAATTATTTTAGCTCAACAGGGTTTATTTAATTATTAAGTTTTGGCCTTAACCCCATTCAACCTGTTATTTTTTTAAAAACTCATCGGCAAGCGCCAGGTAATCGTGGGCGCCATTAGAACCCGGATCATAATCCAGCACACTTTTGCCAAAAGAAGGTGCCTCGGCTAGTTTTACATTTAACCGAATACGCGTTTTAAATATCCTTTCAGATACATTTTGCACCAGGTATTCTTCAATTTCGGTACTGAGCTTTCGTCGTTTATCAAACATAACTACAACAATGCCTTTAACTTTAAGTTTAGCATTAAATGCGGTACGTACCTGGTTTATGGTATTTAAAATCTGGCTTAGCCCTTGCAACGTTAAAACCTCCATTTGCAAAGGAATGACTACTTCGTCGGAAGCGGTTAAGGCATTTACCGTTAAAGTAGACAAAGAAGGCGGACAATCAATTAAGACATAATCGTAGCCTTTTAAGCCCGCCAGAATATTTTTTAAGAAGGCTTCGCGGTGCGGTTGCGAAACCAGCGAGATTTCAATATCAACCAGTTCGTTAGAACCGGGTGCTACACTTAAATTTCCCTGGTGCACCAGCACATCGGCCAGGTTTTTATTTCCCGAAAACACATCGGCGAGCGTATACGCAGGCTCTTCAATGCCTAAAGAGTAAGAAAGGTTGGCCTGCGGGTCCAGATCGATGAGTAATATCTTTTTTCCTTTTTTACTTAAAGCACTTCCTAAATTTATAGTAGTAGTAGTTTTACCGGTGCCACCTTTCTGATTGATCACCGAAACTATTTTTGCCGCCATACTTAGAAAGAGTTATTCCGAAATATTAAAATTTTAAACTGGAATTGGAGTGGTATCAGGGAATATTTATTTATTAGACTACAAATATTAGCATAATAAACATGCCGTTCAATACCTGTTTCCATTATTTAGTTTTAATATTAGACAATTATTTTTTTATATAATAATCTGGCATTTTAATCTTCTGAAAACCAGCTTATAAATATTTATATGCTAATTATTTTAGGTGGCTTCAATGCTTAATATTTAGCCTGGGCAGTAAAAACTCGTGTTAAAATCTCTTTAAGACCTATGAGATTAAAAACTTAGTTTAAAGTTTATATCGGCCCATTCCAGGCCAAGCCACTCATCTTCGGCAAAGGTAAAATAGCAACAGCCGCCCGTAGGCAATTGCCGCCTATGATTATTGATAAGTTGGCTGGCTACCTCCGATACGGCCGGGTTGTGCCCCATAAGTATAACCACGTTTACATGTTGCGGCAATTGGGTAAGGGTTTGCCGGAGTTCGGTTGCCGTAGTCAAGTATAACTCCGGCGAAACGTTAATATTTTGCGGGTCAAAATTAATCTTCCGGGCTATTATTTCGGCAGTTTGGCGCGTACGAACGGCAGCGCTACAAATAAATAAATCGGGTTGTAGGTTAAATGCCGCGATAAAAGCGCCCGCTTGGTCTGCTTCGGCTAAACCAGCTTGGGTTAAGGTTCGTTCAAAATCTTTTTGCGGGTGGGTTGCCTCCCGGGTATGGGCATGACGGCATAAAAAGAGGTGTTTCGGCATAAATTAAAATAACGTTTCTTATACGAGATATAAAAAAAAAGTTTCCTTGTTTTGCCCATATAGAACTTTAAGCACCGCTTACGAGTTGTTTTATTAAAAAAAATTTATTCATCTTTGAAAAAAAATGGCTGGATGGGTCGGAATTTTATTTAAAAAGAATGGTTAAGAATTTAGTTATTGTTGAGTCGCCGGCTAAAGCCAAAACAATTGAAGGGTATTTAGGTAAAGATTTTGTGGTCAAGTCTAGCTTTGGCCACGTGCGGGATTTACCTAAAGATAATAACGCTATTGATATTAAAAATGGCTTTAAACCCACTTACGTCGTTTCGGCAGATAAGAAAGAAATAATTACACAGCTAAAAAAATTAGCGAAGGAGGCCGAAACGGTATGGCTCGCATCCGACGATGACCGCGAAGGAGAGGCTATTTCTTGGCATTTATCAGAAGCTTTAAACCTGAACGATGCCAAAACCCGCCGGATTGTTTTTCGGGAAATAACTAAAAATGCCATTTTAAATGCCATAGAATCGCCACGACAAATAGATATAAACCGGGTTAATGCCCAGCAAGCCCGCCGGGTGCTCGACCGGTTGGTTGGTTTTGAGCTTTCGCCGATTCTCTGGAAAAAAATCAAAACCGGTTTATCGGCGGGCCGGGTGCAGTCAGTGGCGGTGCGTTTGGTAGTAGAGCGGGAAAGGGAAATTGAAAAATTTAAAGCAGAAGCAGCCTACAAGGTAGTGGCCTATTTTGATTTAAACGGCAAAACCCTGGAAGCCGAGTTACCTACGCGTTTCAAAACCCAGCCCGAAGCCCAGTCGTTTCTCGAAAGTTGCCGCAACGCTGTTTTTAGCATTGAAAACCTGGAAAAGAAGCCGCTGAAGCGAAGCCCCGCCGCACCATTTACTACCTCTACCTTACAGCAGGAAGCCAGCCGTAAATTAGGCTACTCGGTGGCCCAAACCATGACGGTGGCCCAAAAACTGTACGAAGCAGGTAAAATTTCTTACATGCGTACCGACTCCACTAATTTATCGCAAGATGCCATAAATGGAGCGGCCACCGAAATTACCCGCGCTTTTGGCGAAAGATACAGTAAAACCCGGCAGTACCGGACCAAATCCAACTCCGCGCAGGAGGCCCACGAAGCCATTCGGCCAACCGATTTTAACGCCAAAGAAGCAAGCACCGACCGGAGCGAACAACGATTGTACGAACTAATCTGGAAGCGCGCAATTGCTTCCCAGATGGCCGATGCCGAAATAGAAAAAACCACCGCTACCATTGGTATTTCTACCTTGCCTGCCGCTAAATTAATTGCCACCGGCGAAGTAGTAACGTTTGATGGTTTTCTGAAAGTTTATATCGAATCTAAAGACGAAGGCGAACAGACTGATGATATAAAAGGTATGCTGCCGCCTTTAGCGGTTGGTCAGGATTTAACTTTAACCAGATTACAGGCTACCCAGCGCTATAACCGGCCGGCGCCGCGCTATACTGAGGCCAGTTTGGTTAAAAAGCTCGAGGAAATGGGCATTGGTCGGCCATCTACCTACGCGCCTACTATCTCTACCATTCAAAAACGCGGATATGTAGAGAAAGACAACCGCGAAGGTAAAGAAAGGCCGTTTCAGGTGCTTACTTTAAAACAAAACGAAATAACCACCGAAACCAAAACGGAAATTACCGGCGCCGAAAAAGCCAAGTTATTCCCGACCGATATGGCCATGGTGGTGAATGATTTTTTAGAAGATTATTTTCCGGCCATTATCGACTACTCTTTTACCGCCAAAGTAGAGGAAGAATTTGACCAGATTGCTACCGGTAAAAAGCAGTGGGACAAAATGATTCAGAATTTTTACGAACCATTTCATGAGACCATTGAATCTAGCCAGAACATTGAACGGTCGGCGGTAAGCGGGGCCCGTGACTTAGGTATTGACCCACAAAGCGGTAAAAAAATATTTGCCAAGTTGGGCCGGTTTGGGCCCTACGTGCAATTGGGCGAAGAAAACGAAGAAACTAAAGAAAAACCGGTATACGCCAGTTTACGCAAAGGCCAGTTTCTGGAAAGCATTACCTTAGAAGATGCCCTGGAATTGTTTAAACTGCCCCGCAATATTGGCACCTACGAAGAGAAAGATATGACCGCCGCCATTGGCCGGTTTGGTCCTTTTGTAAAGCACAACAACAAATTTTATTCCCTGGGCAAGCAGTACGACCCTTTTACCGTTACGGCCGAAGAAGCCATTCAGCTTATTGAAAGCAAAAGAAAAGCCGATGCTGAAAAATGCATCAAATCTTTTGCCGAAAACCCGGAAGTGCAGGTGCTAAACGGCAGATTTGGGCCTTACATTGTAGTGGGTAAAAAGAACGTTAAAATTCCAAAAGGGAAAGAGCCCGCCGAATTAACTTTAGAAGAGTGTTTAACTTTGGCGGAGCAAACTCCCGATAAACCAACCCGCGGCGGCTTTAAGAAAAAAGCCGAATCACCAGCCAAAGAAGCGCCTAAAAAAGCGGCTGCTACCAAAAAAGCAACGACTACCAAGAAAGCGGCTACCGGTACAACTAAAAAAACTGCTACTGCTAAAAAGAAGTAAACCAATAAATTTTAAGGCAGCCTTTAACTTTATTTCTTCATTCCCGAAGAAGAAATAGTTAAAGGCTTTTTTTATTTAAAATAAATATGCGCAAAGAAAAAATTGTGGTTTTAACCGGTGCCGGTATTAGCGCCGAAAGTGGTATTGCAACGTTTAGAGACGCCAATGGCTTGTGGGAAGGGCACGATGTAATGGCCGTAGCCTCGCCGGAAGGCTGGCGCAAAAACCCGGAACTGGTGCTGGATTTCTATAACCAAAGGCGTAAAAATGCGCATCTGGTCAGCCCCAACCCCGGCCATTACGCCCTGGCCGAACTAGAAAAAGAATACCAGGTTACCATTATTACGCAAAACGTAGATAACCTGCACGAAAAAGCTGGCTCCAGCCATGTAATTCACCTCCACGGGAGTTTATTCCAATCCCGCAGCACCACCGACGAAAATTTAGTTTACCCCATAGAAGGTTGGGAATTGAAACTGGGCGATGTATGCGAGAAAAATTCGCAGTTGCGACCCAATATTGTTTGGTTTGGCGAACCTGTGCCCTTGATTGAAAAAGCTATTGCCGAAACCCAAACTGCCGATATTTTTATGGTAATTGGCACTTCGCTTTTGGTTTATCCGGCGGCAGGGCTAATTCATTATGTTCCCGACAATGTAGCCATTTACGTAATAGACCCGCATATACCCGACCTGGAACCGCGCCCGCACTTACACCTGATTCCCGAAAAAGCCGGCGTAGCACTACCAGCGTTAGCTCAGGAACTTTTAAATAAAACAAAATAATATTTTGCTGTATTTTAACAGTTTATTTTAGCAAACTTAAATCCCAGCTTAAAGGCGCATCATAAAATAATTTACCTTGCCGAATAGCTAAAGGCGCAGGAATATTATTATGGTAAAGCTGCCCGGTTCCTAAACCTTGCTCCCGTTCTATTTTGTACTGGGCGGTAAACTGGCTAATGGCATTTAACCCAATATTTGATTCCAAGGCCGAAGTTATCCACCATTGAATATTTTGTTTCTGGGCCAATTCTATCCATGTAGCAGTAGCTGCTAACCCACCCAATAAGGTAGGTTTCAGAATAATGTAGGGTGGTTTTATATATTCGAGTAATTCTTTTCTTTTGTCCGGTGCTACGCAGATGAGTTCTTCGTCGAGGGCAACCGGAATGGGCGATTGCTGGCAAATTTGCTGCATGGCTTCCGGTTGGCCAGCCCGGATGGGTTGCTCCAAAGAATGAATATCATAAGCCGCTAATTTCTCCAGCTTAAACAAAGCTTCGTCCGGCGCAAAAGCGCCATTGGCATCCAGGCGAATGGTTAGTTCCTGGGCCGAAGCAACAGACCTGATGGCCGCCAGAATGGCTAATTCGGTAGCAAAATCGAGCCCACCAATTTTTAACTTTAAACATGCGTAGCCCGCGTTAAGCTTTGCTTTTATCTGGTCCTGCATAAAAGTTTTATCGCCCATCCAGATCAAACCGTTTATTGGAATTCCTTCTTCAGAATTACTAAAACTATTCTGGAAAATTCTTTTGGTGCCACTCGCTTTAAAATCTAACCAGGCGGTTTCTAAAGCAAATACCAAAGCCGGATAAGCTTTTAACTTAGGCTGGTAAATAACCTGCTCAAAACGCTCAAAATCAGTTACTTTTATCTGCGCATTTAACTCATCGATTATTCCAGAAATGTTACTAGAATATTCCGGCGTAAGCTCCGGACTTAAACCCGGCAAAGGCGCACACTCCCCAATTCCGGTAATTTCCTTTTGCTGGGTATTGGTTAGTTTCAGGTAATACACCTGGTGTTGTTGCATGGCCCCACGAGATGTACGGGCATCGAATTTAAACTTGAGCGTATGGGGTTTAATAGCCAGAAAAAAAGACATTTATATTATCTAATATCAACTTTTAAATTTAAACAGGTAAGTTTAGCCAAGTGGGCTTTGTTGCCGTAAACAGGTATCAAATATATAAAGGCCAATTACATACCCAAGCATAAATTTACTTAAACCTTTACGCCCGAAAAAAGTTATAAGACGATATATGCAAAAACTTCACGCCCTAACTCAGTCGGAACAGGAACGGTTACAGCAATACAGCCGTCGGTTTAGCAGAATCCGGGAACAAACCGAAAAAATTTGCCGACCGCTATTACCCGAAGATACCGTCGTTCAACCCATTGTAGATGTAAGTCCGCCCAAATGGCATTTAGCCCACACCAGCTGGTTTTTCGAGACGTTTGTGCTCAGTGCCTATTTACCGCATTACCAGGTGTATAATGCGCATTTCAGCTTTTTGTTTAATTCTTACTACAATGCGGTGGGTAGCCGGGTAATGCGCGACCAGCGCGGCACCTTAACGCGGCCGCCTTTAATCGAAATATATCTGTACCCCCAGTATGTAAACGATAATATGCAGCGCCTGCTCCAGGATTTTCCGGAGCTGATTACGGAACAAATATGGCCGGTATTAGAATTGGGTTTACAGCACGAGCAGCAACACCAGGAACTGCTGATAACCG